>CAYXNI010000001.1:0-38507 GCA_964466285.1 uncultured Planctomycetota bacterium
CTTTGCCGCATTTGAGGCCGGTGGCTTCAAGGATGGGCTTGCAGTCTTCTTCGGTGGTGCCGGGGTAGGTGGTGCTTTCGAGGACGACGAGCTGGCCGGGGCGAAGCGCCCTGGCGATGGAGCGGGCGGTGTCGAGGACGGCGGTGAGGTCAGGCTCGCGGGACTTGTCGAGCGGGGTGGGTACGCAGATGATGATGGCGTCCGCGTCCTTGAGCCGGGCGAAGTCGGCGGTGGCCTGGAAGCGGCCGGACTTGACGAGACGGGCGATCATTTTGGAGGGGATGTGTTTGATGTAGCTCTTGCCGGCGTTGAGCTTCTCGATCTTCTGGTTATCGATGTCGAAGCCGGTGACCTTGAAGCCGGCGCGGCAGAATTCACGGACGAGTGGGAGGCCGACATAGCCCATGCCGATGATGCCCACCCGGGCGGTCTTGTTGTTGATCCGACGGATCAGATCCACGCGTGTCTCCTTGCAGGAGTGCCTGTTCCGTTATGATCCGCGCTGGTCGAGGCGGTGCTTTCTCCTCCGGCCCGCTCGGGTCTTCAATCCGTTGAGGCCTCTTCGGGCGTTTCGGTGCCGGGCTCCTGTGTTTCATCGGAAGACTCTTCGGTTTCTTCAATAGGCCCGCCCAATTCATCGTAACTGTGCAGGGAAAGGGCGTTGAGGAACACGAGTGGTACGGCGAGGACGGGCGCCCAGACGAGGACCGCTTTGAGCATGGTAAGAACGAAGGAGGGGAAGTCGCCGATGGGTGCTCCGGCGGCAAGGTTATAGATCCAGGCGGCGAGGCCGATGGTGGCGTGGACGGCGAGGAGGACGGGGACGGCGACAACGGCGGCGACGGCCAGGCCGACGCCGAAGATGCGGACGATGGCCGCTTTACGGGTCCAGAGCAGGTGGCGGAGGTTCCAGAACACATCGGAGAAGCTGGATTGTTCAACGACGACCATCGCGGGGATGATGAGCAGGAGGACGAAGAGCGTTATGACGATGAGGAACAGGATGACGAAGGCGGCGGCGGCGGGGATGACGAGCACGGACTGCCAGACGGGGTATGTCCAGAGCGCCGCGAGACCGGACGCGACGGCGGTGATGGCGACGGCCGCTGCGGAGGCCGCAAAGGGAAGGAGGAAGGCGGTGCCGGCGTGGTCGATGAGGAAATGTGCGGAAGCGGCGGGGTCTTCGATGACTTCAGGGGAGGTGAGAGAGTGGGCGACGATGCATCCGGTCACGCAGAGGATGATATATGCGAGGATGAACCCGGCGCCTGTGAGGATGAAGGCGATGGCCCCGCTGCGGGGGAGGATTTGCTCGGCTCCCCAGCAGGCCACGGCGAAGCACAAGGCGGCGGCCATGGTTCCGCCCAGCTGCCAGCCGATGGCGGCCGGCGAGAAGAGGTCGGCCAAGGCCCGGCGTACGCGGTCCAGGTCTTCGGCGAACGGATGATCCTGTGCCATTGGGGGTATCCTCAGGGTTCAGGTCCTTCGACGCGCAGTGTGGTTTCGACCTGGTTGACAGGCCTCTTCTTTTCGAGGTGCTCATAGAAGGCGCCGCCGATCCGCTGGGCCATGTACCGGAGTATTTCGTTTCGGAACATGGCCTCGTCCATTGTGGTGTACCTGGGGTCGAACTTGTCCTCGCGGTCCTCGGGGTAGTTAAGGCGCCAGGCGATGCGCTGGATCAGCTTGGCCGGGGCGGAAGTAGCGTCGAGGACCCGGAACGAGACGGCGATCATGCCTTCGCGGGACTGAAGAAGCTCGTCGTATTGGGCGCTAAGGTAGGTGATTTCGCCGACAACGAGTAGTTGTGTGCCTGTGAGGCGTGCGATTTCGGGCCAGCGGGCCTCGTTCATGCCGCCCTTGAGGGCGTCCCAGAGGTTGCTCGGTCCGAGGACGGTGATGCCGGGGAGGTTGGCCCTGAGGCCGATGGCGGTGTACTCGGCAAGCTGAACGCTGTCGACGGCGGTGATGCCGCTGCCCTCGAGGACGGCGAAGGGGAGTACGGCGATGGCGCGGCCGCCGGGGCGCACGGCGGGTTTCACGCGCTCGTATCCGCGCGGCGGTGTGTTGCAGCCGGCAATTGCAGCTGCGATGATGCCGAGCCAACAAAGGGTCTTCACTGTTTCCCTCCACAAGTCATGGACGGGCACACCCGTCAAGAGCTTCTATGATATTTGAAACTGGGACGATGTCCAGTCCCTTCCCGGCGCCGCTGCCGGCGCCGAGGGCGCCGGCGGAGTCCGTGGAGACAAGTGCGCGGAGGAATCCGAGGCGGCGGGCCTCGGCGATGCGGGCGTCGATGTTGCTGACGGCGCGGATTTCGCCGCCGAGTCCGACCTCGCCGGCGAAGACGGTGCGCGGGGTTAGGGGCTTGTCGGTGAAGCTGGAGGCGATGGCGAGTGCGATGCCGAGGTCGGCGGCAGGCTCGTCGACGTAGGCTCCGCCGGCGGCGTTGACGAAGACGTCCTGGCCGCCGAGCTGGAGGCCGCCGCGGCGGTCGAGGACGGCGAGGAGCATGGGAAGGCGGTTGCGGTCGACGCCGGAGACTTTGCGTTCGGGGGTGCCGTAGGTGGCGCGGGTGACGAGGGCCTGGACCTCGACGAGGAGCGGGCGGGTGCCTTCGATGCAGGGAACGACGGCGGCTCCGACGCCGCCGGCATAGCCGGAGATGAACAGCTCGGAGGGGTTGGAGACCTCGCGGAGGCCGTCGGCCCGCATCTCGAAGACGCCGATCTCGTTGGTGGAGCCGAAGCGGTTCTTGACTGCGCGGAGGACGCGGTAGGCGTGGTGGTGATCGCCCTCGAAGTAGAGGACGGTGTCGACCATGTGTTCGAGGACTTTGGGGCCGGCGATGTCGCCGGTCTTGGTGACGTGTCCGACGAGGATGACGGGGATGCCGGTTTGCTTGGCCATGCAGATGAGTTCGGCGGCGCATTCGCGGATCTGGGAGACACTGCCGGGCGCACCGCCCAGCTCGGGCTTGCTGATCATCTGGATGGAGTCGACGACGAGGAGGCCGGGGCGGAGCTTGCGGGCGTTTTCGACGATGGTGGCCAGTGTGGTTTGTGCGGAGACGAGGAGGCGGCCGGAGTCGAGGTGGAGGCGGCGGGCGCGGAGGGCGGTCTGGGCGAGCGATTCTTCGCCGGTGACGTACAGTGCGGTGAAGCCGGCTCGCGTGACCTGGTGGCAGACTTGGAGCATGAGGGTGGACTTGCCGATGCCGGGGTCTCCGCCGACGAGGACGGCGGAGCCGCTGACGAATCCGCCGCCCAGGATGCGGTCGAACTCGGAGATGCCGGTTTCGATGCGGGGGAGGTCGTCGAGGCTGATTTCGGAGAGGGGGACGGGCGGGCCGCTGTCGAGTGCGGGGCGGCCGGCGACAGGTTGCGGCTGGTCGGACTCCTCGGCCATGGTGTTCCAGGCGCTGCAGCTGGGGCAGCGGCCGACCCACTTGGCCGACTGTGCGCCACACTGCTGGCACACGTACTTCGTCTTGACCTTGGCCACCGTGGCCTCCCGGGAATGTCGGGGGTGCGAACGGCGTTGATTATATGAAAGGGCGCCCCCCGCGTCAAACGCGGAAGGGTTCGAGCCATTTGCGTTGATGGCTCGATCGTGCCTCTTGCAGGGGCGGGTTTCAAACCCGCCCCTACAGATTGTGCGTACGAACCTCGCACGAGGCCAGATCGCAAATGCCTCGTTCGTGTCCGCGGCTCAGGGACACGACACTCAGCGGAATGCCGGCGAACGGCTGCCATGCTTCGGATTTCACCTTCGAGATGGTTGCAAGCGCAACTGAAAAAGTGTATAGATGGGCGGCGAGTTGACCCCGAGGCATGATAAAGGAGAAGAGGAGATGGTGAACGTGGCACAGGATCTGGCGGTTCAAAGTTATTGTTTCCGTGGCTTCAAGACGAACGAGGAGGTGATCGAACAGGTCAAGAGGATCGGGCTGAGCCGCGTTGAGTTGTGCGGGTGTCACGCGGACTTCGGCAATGAGAAGACGTTCGACGCGGTGGTCTCGCTGTACGAGAAGGCAGGCGTCCGGATCGTGAGCATCGGGGTGCAGGGATTCTCGAACAACGAGGCGGTGGAGACGAAGTGGTTCGAGTTTGTGAAGCGGGCGGGGGCGAAGCTGATCAGCGCGGATTTCGCGCCTGGGAACGTGCCGGACTGCTGCGGCACGGCCGTGAAGCTGGCGGAGAAGTACGATGTGAACATAGGCATTCACAACCACGGGGGCGGGCACTGGCTGGGGAGCCCGCAGATGCTGGGGCACGTGCTGGCGCACACGAGCCCGCGGATCGGGATGATGCTGGACACGGCGTGGATGATCGACTCTGCCGGCGATCCGTGCGCGTTTGCGGAGCAGTTCGCGGGCCGGCTGTACGGGGTGCACATCAAGGATTTCGTGTATGACCGTGCGCGGCGGCCGAAGGACGTGGTGGTGGGTGCGGGGAATCTGAATCTGCCGAAGCTGGTGACGCTGCTCAAGGAGAAGGGGCCGGCAGGCTGTTGTCCGATCCTGGAGTACGAAGGGGACGTGGCCAATCCGGCTCCGGCGCTCACGGAGTGCGTGAAGGCGGTGAGGGCTGTGGCCTGAACCTTCGGGCGATGGATGGGGGCGGGAGGGCCGCGCGGGGCGCGGGGCCGCGCGGGGCGCGGGGCCGCGCGGGATGCGGCCGTTCTCAAGGGGGTTTCGGGGGAACGCGGCCGAATGTTTTGGGGGATCTGCGCGCGAGTTCGCTGCGTTGTGCGAGGGCGAGTCAGCGGCTGCGCGCGGGGGAGTGGAGATTTTCTGGCAAAGTTTTCCTAAAGTTTGGCATAGGTCACTCCGATATAAGAACTGAACAACAGGGGGGAGCGGTGAAAGATGATTGATAACCGGAAAGGAGGTGAGGAATAATGGCGAAGAAGAAAGCAGCGAAGAAGGTCGCGAAGAAAAAGAAGAAATAGCTGCGAGGTACGGCACAAGAGAAGACCGCCCGACCTGCGAGGGTCGGGCGGTTGTTTTTTTGCCAGGCGGGTTTTTCGCCGGGCTACTC
The DNA here is from genome assembly GCA_964466285.1 of uncultured Planctomycetota bacterium. Taxonomy (GTDB): domain Bacteria; phylum Planctomycetota; class PUPC01; order PUPC01; family PUPC01; genus CAYXNI01. The sequence goes on from CAYXNI010000001.1 coordinate 5,046, forward strand.
TGGGCCCGGCGTGGCCAGGGCCGGCGGGTTACAGCCGGATGAGTTTCGCGTCGAATATGATGGGTGAGCTGCGGATGGCTGCGATGACGTCGTCGGAGACGGGGTTGTCGATGTTGATGACGGTGACGGCGGTTCCTCCGCGGACGTCCCGGCCGACGGTCATGTTGGCGATGTTGGCGGCGTGCTTGGCGAGGACGGTGCTGACGTAGCTGATGACGCCTGGTTCGTCCTTGTTGGTGCAGACGATTATGTAGCCGTCGGGCACGACGTCGACGTGGTAGTTGTTGATGCGGACGATGCGGGGGTCTTTGATTCCGAAGAAGGCGCCGGAGATGGAGAAGGAGCTGCCGGAGTCGAGGACTTCGACGGTGATGACGTTGGCGTAGTCCTGGGACTGTGCGCTGGTGGCTTCGGAAACGCGGACGCCGCGTTCACGGGCGATGAGTGGTGCGTTGACGGCGTTTACGGGGCCTTCCATGAGCATTGAGAGCATGCCCTTGAGGAGTGAGGCGGTGACGAACTGGAGGGGGTTTTCGGCGAACTCGCCGCGGTAGGTGACGCGGACCTCCTGGGTGGGTTTGTCCCAGAGTTGGACGAGGGCTCTGCCGAGTTTTTCGGCGAGCTGGGCGTATGGGAGGATTTTCTGGAGTGCATCGGGTTCCATCATGGGCATGTTGACGGCGTTGCGGGCGGGTTTGCCTTCAAAGACTTCGACGACCTGGTGGGCGATTTCTTCGGCCACGTTCTGCTGGGCCTCGTCGGTGAGTGCGCCGAGGTGGGGGGTGCAGACGACGTTTTTCATGCCGATGAGGGGGTTGTTCTTCGGGGGTTCGGCGGAGTAGACGTCGAGTGCGCAGCCGGCGACCTTGCCGGACTGGAGGGCGAGTGCGAGGGCGGCCTCGTCGATGATGCCGCCGCGGGCGCAGTTGATGAGGCGGACGCCCGGTTTCATCTTGGCGATTTCTGCGGTGCCGATCATGCCGCGGGTTTCGTCGTTGAGCGGGGTGTGGACGGTGATGTAGTCGGCGGTGCGGATGAGGCGGTCGAGATCAGCCATCTCGATGTCGAGTCCAGCGTTGCCGACGATGAAGGGGTCGTAGCCAACGATTTTCATTCCGAATGCGGCGGCGCGTCGTGCGACGGCGCGTCCGATGCGGCCGAGGCCGACGATGCCGAGCGTCTTGCCGCAGAGTTCGGCGCCCTGGTAGGTCTTGCGGTCCCACTCGCCTTTGACGAGGCTCATCTGGGCCTGGGGGATTTTGCGGGAGAGGGCGAGGATCATGGCCATGGAGAGTTCGGCGGTGGAGATAGTGTTGCCTTCTGGTGTGTTCATGACGATGACGCCCTGTCGTGTGGCGGCGTCGACGTCGACATTGTCGACTCCTACGCCGGCTCGGCCGATGACGACGAGTTTTTTGCCGGCCTGGATGACGCCGGCGGTGACCTTGGTGCCGCTGCGGACGATGAGAGCTTCGCAGCCGGCGATGGCGTCATAGAGTTCCTGGCCGGAGATGCCCTTGCGGTCGATGACTTCGTGCCCGGCCGCGGCCAGGATTCGCTTGCCCTGTTCGGAAAGGGAATCGGTGATCAGGACTTTCATCTGTTCGCACTCCTATCCAGACCGTTATAGAGCTCGGATGCCTTGTACCTGACGAACAGCTCCTGGGCGATGACCTTGACGACTGCGGCGATGGGGACGGCGAAAAGGACGCCGAGGAATCCGAACAGGGTGCCGAAGACGAAGATGGCGAGGATGACGATGACGGGGTGCACGCCGACGCGCTTGCCCATGATGTGCGGGGTGGTGAAGAGGCTGTCGACGGTGAGGCCGACGGCGAAGACCGCGGCGGCGGCCGCGGGGTGCAGGACGTCCTGGTGCTGGGCGAAGGTGAGGACGATGGCGGGGACCATGCCGGAGACGAGGGCGAAATAGGGGACGAATGCGCCGAGGCCGCCGATGATGCCGATGACGTACCAGAAGGGGGTTCCGACCAGGGCGAGGCCCGCGGTGAAGACGACGGTGTCGACGAGGACGACGATCATCTGGCCGCGGAAGAAGGACTTGAGGTTGGCGTCGATGTGGCCGGCGATTCGAAGGATTTCGTCCTTGTGGCGGAGCGGCAGCGCGTCCTTGACGCGGTCGCGGGCCCGGTCGATATCGACGAGCAGGTAGACGGTGACCACGAAGAAGAGAAAGAACTGGAAGACCCAGAGGGCGGCGGAGAAGGTGCTGAAAAGGATGGTGTGGAGGGACTGTGTGACGGCGTCGGGAGCACCTTCCCGGGTGAGGAGGGTGGTGATGAGGCGGGAGACGATGAGCCAGCGTTCGTCCGGGGAGCTCTTGACCCAGGTCTCGATGCCCTTCTGCCATTCGGGCGGGAGGATCTGTCGGACGGTGTCGAATTTCTCGCTCTGCAGCCACTCTCTTGCGGCGAGGATGGCGTTGGGGATGGCGACAAAGAGGGCGAGGCCGATCACGGCGGCGAACACGGTGACGAGGAGGCCGACGGACACCCGGCGGCCGATGGCAATGGGGCCGATACGGCGGCGCTCAAGCCAGTCGACGACGGGGTCGAAGATGTAGGCGGCGATGACGGCGAGGCAGAATGGGATGAGGACGCCGCGAATGACGTAGAGGACTCGGAGCCCGATGAAGATAAGGATGAGGAGCCCGATGAACCGGAGCCAGGGGTTCCGAAGGACGGCTTTCAGTCCGGTTTCGTGTGCGGGTGTTCCGCCGTTGTCCACGGTTCGCTCTCCATCCTGGGCCCATGTACGGCGTGATTATAAGGGAAGCGGGCGGACGAATCAAATCGGAAAATGTCAAACGACGTGATTCGGACGGCAATTCAACTTGTGGCACGGGCGGCCCGCCCGTGTTAGAATCCAGGCTTGAACGCGGCCGGGCCTGCCCTGTCTTCGACCCTGAGGCTCTCTTCGAGCCTGAGCCTCAGCCTGCGACGAGCTCAGTCGAGTCGAGCCGAAGGCAGACCCGAAGGGAGCGCAGCCGAAGGGATGACCGTGCCGTGGGTTTGAAACAGCTTGTTAATCTCTATCTGCCAAGCTGGGTGCGTAGGAGGCACGAGATGCGGGGCCGAATGATGATTTGTGTGCTCGCGGCGGCGTTGTGCGCGGCGTGCGTGCCGCGTGGGCCAGAGGGTCTGCCGGGGGGGAAGGTGCTGCGGTTCAACAACAACGCGGAGCCGGAGACGCTGGACCCGGCGCTGCTGACGGGGATGCCGGATGTGACGCTGGCCACGGCGCTGTTCGAGGGGCTGGTGGCGTATGATCCGAAGACGCTGGCGACGGTTCCGGGGGTCGCGGAGCGCTGGGAAATGTCGGCGGACGGGCTGACGTATACGTTCCACCTGCGGGAGTCGGTGTGGTCGAACGGTGAGCGGCTGACGGCTGAGGATTTCGTGTATTCATGGCGCCGGGTGCTGGAGCCGGAGACGGCGGCGAAGTATGCGTATCAGTTGTGGTACATCAAGAACGCGGCGAAGTACACGAAGGGGGAGCTGAAGGATTTCTCGCAGGTGGGGATCCGGTCCGCTGACGAGAGGACGATTGAGGTGACGCTGGAGCACCCGACGGTGTTCTTCCTGGATCTGCTGGCGTTTCCAACGTACATGCCGGTGAACCGGGGCTGTGTGGAAAAGTTCGGGAGCCGCTGGACGCGGCCTGGGAGCATGGTGGGCAACGGGCCTTTTGTGCTGGCGGAATGGAAGGCGCAGGATCAGATCGTGATGCGGAAGAACCCGCGGTACTGGCGTGCGGATGACGTGAAGTTGGACGGGATTGTGGCGTTTGCGATCACGGACGAGAATACGGCGCTGCGGCGGTACAAGGCGGGCGAGCTGGACTGGGTGAAGTCGCTGCCGGATCTGATGGTGCCACGGCTGAAGGAGCGGCCGGACTACCACAGGGCGGTGTCGCTGGGGACGCATTTCTACCGGTTCAACTGCTCGCGGAAGCCGTTTGACGACGTGCGTGTGCGGAAGGCGTTCGATCTGGCGCTGGACAAGCGGAAGATATGCCAGTTCGTGCTGCACGGCCAGTACGAGCCTGCGGCGGCGTTCGTGCCGCCGGCGCTGCCGGGGTATGTGTCGCCGCCGGGCCTCGGCTATGATCCGAGGCGCGCGGCGGAGCTTCTGGCGGAGGCGGGGTATCCGGGCGGCCGGGGGTTCCCGCCGGTCACGCTGGTATACAACACGAGCAACCGGCATGAGCAGGTGGCGGCCGTGGCGAAACAGATGTGGAAGGACGCGCTGGGGGTCGACGTGAACCTGGTGAACCAGGAGTGGAAGGTGTATCTGAGGACGACGCAGAAGCTGGACTATGACATTATCCGGTCGGCGTGGATCGGCGATTACATGGACGCGAACACGTTCCTGGACATGTTTGTTACGAACGGGGGAAACAACCGTACGGGCTGGAGCAACGCGCGGTACGACGAACTGATCGCAGAGGCGGCGCGGACGGCGGACGCGGCGAAGCGGACGGCGATGCTGCGGGAGGCGGAGGACATTCTGGTCAATGAGGAGGTGCCGATCCTGCCGATCTACTTCGATGCGCATCTGGGCTTGCGGCGGACGACGATCACGGGGGTGTATGACAACGCCCGGAACATTCATCCGTTTCAGGGCGTGGACATGGAGTGATCGGGGAAGGGCGCGACGAGTGCGCTCATGGTTCCGAGTGACGCCCAAGTTGAGGAGAGTGGGGAGTGGGGAGGGAGAAGAAGAGAGTAAGAGCAAGAGTAAGAGGGAGAGTGGGAGGTGAGGGGGGGCAAGGGGGCGTAGGGGGACGCGCCGGGGCCAGCAGGAGGCGGGCGCCGGGGTGAGAAATGCAGATACTGGAAATGCGAAATACGTATTGAATGTTGGGAACGAAAGAACTATCATGACCGCCAAAGTTCATTGCAAACCATTTGTCCACTTTTTTTCGAGGGAAGGGCCATGAACCGGGATGCGAAGATCGGGATTGTGGTGATTCTGATTATTGTGGGGCTGCTGGTGGTCATCTGGGGGCGTGGTGGTGGCCGGAAGGACCGCACCGAGGGCGAGGAAGGTGCGGGTCAGGGCCAGTTGGGTGCGATTCCGCCGGACGGCGGGGTTCCGCCGCCGCCGGTGCCGACGATTCCTCCGCCGCCTGTTGGGCCGCCACCCGTGGGGCCTCCTCCGCCGCCCGTGTTTGGAACAACGACGCCGGGCACGGCGGCGCCTCAGTATATTACTTACAAGGTGAAGCCGGGTGATAGCCTCGAGACGATCGTGCGGGACCAGCTTCACGTGCAGGATCCGGCTGCGATGAACCGCCTCATCAATGAAATCGTCAAGCTGAACAACCTGAGGGACAAGAACAAGATCGCTGCTGGTCAGACGCTGAAGCTTCCCAAGGAGGGCGCGTCGACGCCGGCGCTGGAGCCGGCCGCGCCGCCGGTGACTTCGAGTGATCCCTGGAACGAAGTGGTGATCACGGCGCCGAGCGGCATGGCGGCGGTTCCGATTCCCGGGGCCACGATCCAGCGGAGATATGTGGTGAAGGCCGGGGACAACCTGATGAAGATCGCCCGGGAACAGCTTCATGCGGCGGACGACGCTGCGGCGAAGAAGCTCGCAACCAAGATCGCGGAGCTGAACAAGCTCAGCAACCCGGACGAGCTGGAGATCGGTCAAGCGCTCATGCTGCCTGAATGATGGACGGTTGCACACCTTTCGGGACGAGCATGGCCGGGCGCGGCCGCTTCGTTCTGACACATCGATGTGAATGATTCGAATCCTCAACGATCTGAAGGCTCCCCGTTCGCTTGGCCGGCCGGTAGCGACGATCGGCACGTTTGACGGTGTGCACAAGGGGCACCAGCGCGTGCTGGCGGAGTTGCGCCGGTGGGCGGACGAGCTGGGCACGCGGGCTCTCGTGGTGACGTTTAACGTGAGTCCGAAGACGCTGACGCGCGGGGAGCGTGCGCCGTGCATCACGTCGTTGGAACACCGGCTGGTGCTGTTCGAGCGCCTGGGGATCGACGCGTGCGCGGTGCTGCGGTTCGACAAGCGGCTGAGCCGGGTCTCGGCGCGGGACTTCGTGGTCAAGATGCTGTGCGGCAGGCTGCGGGTGCAGGGGGTGCTGGTGGGGTTCAACTGCCGGTTCGGGCGGAACGCGGAGGGTGACTACGAGTTCCTGAAGGAGCTGGAGGCGGAAGGACTCTGCAAGGCGCGGCAGGTCGCGCGGCCGGCGGTGTTGGAGGGGCGGGCGGTGTCGAGCTCGGCGATCCGTGAAGCGATCGAGGCGGGAAGGCTTCGCCGGGCGGAGCGGATGCTGGGACGGCCTGTGACGCTGCTGGGGACGGTGGTGCACGGGCGGGGCCGGGGATCGCGGCTGGGTTTTCCCACGGCGAACCTGGACCTGCACCACGAGGTGAAGCCGCCGAGCGGGGTGTATGTGACGTGGGCGCGGGTCGGGGACCGGTGGCTGCCGGCGTTGACAAGCATCGGGCGGCAGGCGACGTTTCCGCATCCGCTGCGTGAGGACATGGTGGAGGTGTACATCGCCGGGCTTCGGCGGGAGCTTTACGGGAAGGACCTGGAGGTGCGGTTCGTGCGGAAGCTTCGCGAGCAGAAGAGGTTTTCGTCGGGCGAGGAGCTTGTGGAGCAGATGAAGCGTGACCTGGGCGCCCTGAAGAGGTGCCGGGCGAGGAGTTGAACATGGCCGAGGCGGGTCTTTCGGGGTCGGCTCAGGCGGAACTGTTGCGGATTGCACGCGCGGTGGTGGAGGCGGCGGCGAAGGGGCTGCCGGCCCCGGACTGCCGGCCGGATGGCCTGCCCGAGCTGGAGGAGCACCTGGGCGCGTTCGTGACGCTGAATGAGCGCGGTCAGCTGCGCGGATGCATCGGGCGCTTCTTGCCGGACGAACCGGTGTGGAGGGTCGTGGCGGCGATGGCGAGGTCGGCGGCGATGGAGGACCCGCGGTTCCAGCCGGTGGGTGAGGCGGAGTTGAAGGACATCGACATCGAGATCAGCGTGTTGTCGCCGCTGCGAAAGACGGAGGACCCGCTTTCGCTGGAACTGGGCGTGCATGGGATCTACATCAGGCGCGGGGGGCGTTCGGGGACGTTTCTGCCGCAGGTGGCGACGGAGCACAACATGTCGAAGGAGAAGTTCCTCTCCACGTGCTGCGCACATAAGGCGGGCCTGCCGCCGGACGCGTGGAAGGACCCGACGACCGAGGTGTATCTCTACACCGCGCAGGTGTTCGGGGAGGAGAAGCGGGAATAGGGGAGAGGAAGACGGATGTAACCACGAAGGCACAAAGGCACCAAGGTGCACAAAGGCATGGACCGCGAAGACGGATCTGACCACGAAGACACAAGGACGCCAAGGAACCCGAAGACGAAGGGATACGAGCCGCTGCCGCCGCAGACGGAGTTCATCGCGAAGGAGGTTGTGGATGCCGCAATGCACGTCCACAAGAAGCTGGGCCCCGGCCTGCTCGAATCAGTATACGAGGTGTGCCTGGCCCATGAGCTGAAGAAACGCCGTATCCCAGTGGAAACGCAGGTTGCTCTGCCCATTGTGTATGATGGAATTCAACTTGATGCTGGATACCGCATCGACATGCTGGTCCAGAAATGCATCATCGTCGAACTGAAAGCTGCCGAGGTGGCTACTCCTCTTTTTGAGGCCCAACTGCTTACGTACCTCAAGTTGACCGGACACAGGCTCGGCCTTCTGATCAACTTCAATGTCCCCTTGTTGAAGGACGGCATCAAGAGGCTCATTCTCTAGCCTTATTCGTGCGACTTCGTGCCTTTGTGTCTTGGTGGTCAGGTCTTCTCGTCGAGAGGATGTGGCAGTGCTTCGGGCTCGTGGGTGGTGCGGAGGTGCTCGATCTGGTCGAGGGGCTTTTCGAGCTGGCGGATGCGGGTGGTGGAGAGGCGCTCGTGGGTCTTGCAGACGGTGCCGAGCTGCTCGCCGAGCTTGTCGAGCTCATCCTTGAAAAGCGTCCACTGCTTGGCGAAGGCGTTGATGAGACCGACCATTTCGATGGCTTTTCGCTCCATGCGGACGTTCTCGGCGGCCTGGCGGATGACGGCGAGAACGGCGTAGAGTGTGAGGGGGGAGCAGAGGACGTTCTTCTGGCGCAGTGCTTCATCGAGGACGGAGGGGTCCATCTCGTGGATGGAGGCGTAAACCTGTTCGTTGGGAATGAAGACGAGGGCGTAGTCGACGGTGTTGTCGTCGGTGTTGATGTAGTCGCGTGAGGCGGCCTCTTTGACGCGGTTCTTGACGTCGGCGATGAAGGCTTTGCCGAGGCGCTGGCGCTCGTCGTCGGTCTGGGCCTTCAGGTAGCGGAGGTAGTTGTCGAGGGGGAACTTGACGTCCATGTTAAGCTTCAGGTTGTTGGGGAGCGGGAAGGTGAAGTCGGGGCGGGTGGCGCCGGTGGCGACCTGCTGCTGCTTGAAGTAGTTGACGTTTTCGATGAAGCCGGCGAGCCTGAGGACGTCTTCGGCCATGCGCTCGCCCCACTGGCCGCGGTGCTGCGAGCTCGAGAGGGCGTTGCTGAGCTGCTCGGTTGTCTGGCGGAGCCTGAGTGTTTCCTGCATGGCGGCCTGGAGCTGGGCGGCGACGGCGCGGTGCGAGCCTTCGCGGTCTTTGTCGGCGCGCTGGACGAAGTCCCGGAGGTCGGTCAGGCGTTTTTGCATCGTTTCGAGGTTCTGGTCGATCAGCTTCTTCTCGCCCTCGAGGTCCTTCCGGGCCGAGTCGGTCTGGGCGGAGAGGACTTCACGGGCGAGGCGGACGACCTGCTCGGAGTTCGCCTGGAGCGCCTGCTGGGACAGTGTGGCGAAGGTGTTCCGGGTTTCTTCCTGCGCGTTGCGGCGGGAGCGGGTGAGCAGGTAGACGGCGGCGACGCCGAGCAGGATTCCGATGAGCAGGCCGGCGATGAGTTGGGGCATGGGGTGAATCCTCGTCAGGTCTGATCGTGGGACCTTCGGGGGCAATTCTAGTGTGATCGGCGCGGGACGGCAAGCGAATTTCGCTGCGGGCTAGCCGCCGCCCATCTGCTCGAGGGCTCGGATCGCGCTGGCGCGGACGGCGGGCCGAGGGTCGAGCGCCGCCTTCTTCAGAGCGTCGACAATCTCGGGCGCCTTCAGGGCGTTGGCGAAATCGCAGGCGTCGGCGCTCGCCGGGCTCTTGGGATCGGTGATGACCTGGACGAGGGCTTGCTTTAGCGGCTCGGGGTGCTGCTGAACGGCGAGTTGCAGCGCGTTGAAGGCCTGGCTGCGGATGGTGCGGTCGGGGTCGCTCTGGAGCCCGAGCAAGGCAACGTACGCGTCGGACGCAGGAATGGAGCAAAGGACTTTCATTGCGACGAACCGCACCTGCCGCTCGTCGTCGAGCGCGGCCCGGACAACGGCCGCGAGGCTGTCCCGGCCGGGAAGCCCGCCCAGTGCGGCGACGGCGGTGGCGCGGACGATGATGTCCTTGTCCTGGGCGGCGGTGAGAAGCGCTCGAGTGGCAGCCCCGTCGCCGAGCATGCCGAGCGCCCGGATGGCGGCGATGCGAGTCTGGGGGTCGGGGTCGGCCAGCGCGGGCTCGATGAGTTCGGCGGCGCCTTTGCTGTGCAGCCGGCCCAGCGCGGTGATGGCCGCGCGGCGGACCTCGGGCGCACTGTCCTTCAGGGCCCTGCGCAGCGCGGGCGTGGCCATGTCGCACTGGCCCGCCAGACCCAGCCCGAACGCGGCGCGCCATCGCAGTTCGGGGTTCGTTTCATTTTCGAGCGCCCACACCAGCGCCTCGACCGACTCGCGCGAGCGGAGCATGCCGATCAACTCGATTGTGCGCAGGCGGACCGGCTCGGGCGAGCCGTCGGCGAAATGCCTCGTAAGCAGCGTCACGGCGTAGGCCGGCCGCGCCATGTTCAGGGCGCTCGCCAGGTATTCGCGGACCGGGCAGGGATCGAGCGTGAGGAAGTACTTGACCAGGGACTCGATGATCTCTTCCGCCACCTTGTCCTGAGCCCGAAGTGCTTCGAGTTCCTTCGTGCGGATGACAAGCACGCGCGCTAGCCCGAGGGCGGCCGACTCGCGGAAGTCGGGCGGATACATTTCCGGCGGGTTGTTGAGGACGCGGGTCATCGCCTCAACGGCCCGGTGATCGCGGTCGCCGACGCACACGATCACGGCGAGCGCCGCGCGCTGGACATCAGTCTCGCCGGGCGACTGCCCGCGGTAGGAGCCGCTCGGGGTCTCGATGATCTTGAGGTACTGGCTCAGGATACTCTCGCCCAGCCCGCCGATGGCGTCCTCGATGAGCTCGGGAAACGTCAGCTCGACACCAGCATCGGCGAACGAGATTTTCTTGTCGTACCGCAGGACGGGACTGGGGCCGACGGCCTGGGAGTGCACCTGCAGGAGGACCGGGATCGCAGCCGGATCGTCGATCTCCCGGAGCGCCCACACGGCCGCCACCTTCACGTCGATGATGTCGTTACGCTTCAGCACCGTCACCAGCGCGGGGACGGCCTCATCAAGTGCTGCGAGCCCGGCGAGGCCGATTGCGTTGATTCGTTTCTCAAGCGAAAGCGACGCGTCCAGTATGGCCTGGACGGTGCTCTCCCGGGCCTCTTTCCCCAGGATCACGCGTGGGCGGCTGCTCTCGACGGCCGCGCCTTCGAGCGGGGCGGGGCGCTCGGCCCCGGGCGCACTGTGCGGCGCGCCAACCAGCATCGCGGCGGCAAGAAGAAGCATGGGAAGGTCTTGAACAGAATGCTTCACCGGCGGCTTTCGGGTCCTTCTTCGGTCTTTTCCCGCGGCTTCTCGATCAGGTACGTGGGCTCGGTTCTTGCCGGGCTGACGAACGGCCCCCAAAAGATGGAACGTTTCTCCTCGCCTTTGACCACGTACGCCCGCGGCCTGTACGCGGTTTCGCGGCGTGCGCCATCGATGCGGGACCGGGCGATCTCCCGCGTCGTTTCCGCGTTGCGCATCAGGACGGCATCCTCGACAGCCACCGTGCGGGTCAGCTCAAAGTAGTATTGCCGCCGGTCGACGATCTTCCACGGGATTATCAAGTCGCTGAAGATATCGACGGGGAAATACTCGTACCACGGGGAATCGATTTTGACCAGGTGCTTCTCGCCCAGGTACCCGTCCTTGTAGACGGCGATCTCGCGCGTCCCGTAGAAATCGAACGGAACGTAATCAATCGGGGTCTTCCCAAGCTCAAGTCCGTCCAGGTACACCGTCGCCCCGGGCGGCTCCGTCCGGACGCCGAAGCTCTTCTTCACGCAGCCGGCAGCGACCGCAAGGGCCGCTGACAGGAACAACACGATGAGCGGTCGAATGGTTCTCATTGTTCTCACCCCGACTTCAGTTCGACGAGTTCCGGCGTCATTGTCTCCGTGTCGAGCAACGCGACCGTGCAGCGTCCGTTCACCCAGCCGCCGCATTCACCCGGGTTGATGACCAGGGGCTTCCGGCCCGAGAACTCGGCGCGGTGCGTGTGCCCGCACACGATCACGTCGGCGCCGGCTCGATCAGCCTCGCTCAGCCGGTCGAGCGAATGAACGATCACGACCGTTCGGCCGTCCAGCATCTCGCGGCGTGCGCCCGGCACCGTCCCGGGCAGCAGTTCCCCGACCACCTTTCGCTCGCCGTCACAGTTCCCGAACACCCCGTACACCGGCACTCCCAGGGCGAGGAACTTCCGGACTGCGAAGGGGGCGACGAAATCACCTGCGTGGATCAGAACCTCGACCCCCTTCTTCTTGAACGCCGCCACGGCCGCCCCGATCAGCGGAATGTTATCGTGCGAGTCCGCGACTATCCCTATCTTCACAAAACTCTCCTGCCGGGGATACTGCCGCCCCTTCGACAGGCTCCCTTCGGGTCTGCCCTCGACAAGCTCGGGCCGTGAGCCTGTCGAACGGAGCCTCAGGGTCGAAGACAGGGCGGCATGAGCGTTGTCGAATGCCGCAAGTCCAGTCTACGGCGTCCGGGCATGGCAGTCAAGGTGTTTACCCCTCAAAGTCCCAAGTCCATAGTCCAGAGTCTATAGCCCATAGTCCACCTCCGTGGTTGGGACTGAGGGAAAGCCGCGCGGTCAGAAGGGGAGCCTGGGGCTGAACTCGCGCGCCCAGAGTTCGAAGCAAAGCAGCGTCCAGATGGGGTAGGAGCGGTCGGCGCGGCCGCTTGCGTGGTCGTCGAGCATCTGCCTGATTCTGTCGCGCGAGAAGACGTCGTTGAGGATGGTGCTGCTGCCGAGCAGAGTGTCGCGGGCGAATGGGGCGAGCTCGGTACGCAGCCAGCGGGCGATGGGGACGCCGAAGCCCATCTTGCCGCGCGAGTAAATCCTTTCGGGCAGCAGGTCGCGGAAGGCGTGGCGGAGGACGTATTTGCCGCGCGCGCCGTGGAGCTTGTGACGGGACGGGATGCGGAAGGCGAGCTCGATGAGCTTGTGGTCGAGCAGCGGGGCGCGGGTCTCGAGGCCGTGGGCCATCGTCGCGATGTCGATCTTGACGAGCGGGTCGTTGGGGAGGTAGACGGTGAGGTCGGCGAACATCGCGGCGGCCGCGGGGTCCTTGAGGCCGGCGCACCGGGCGTAGGCGTCTTCGAAGACGGCGGCGGAGTCGGGTCCGCCGGCGGCGTCGAGGAACGAGGCCCGGTAGAGGTCCTGCTTGTCATGCTCGGAGGAGTAGGCCAGCCACGCGGCGTGGCGCCGGGCCGGGGCGAGCTGAAGGGCGCCGAGCAGGAGGCGGGCGCGGGTGAGGGCGGCCTTGCGGTCGCGGCCGCGCGGCAGGACCGATCCGAGAAGTCCGATGAGTTTTCCGAACGAGGGGGCCAGGCGGTCGACCTGGCCGCAGGCGCGCGCGGCGAGGTGGCGGGGGTAGCCGCCGAAGGCCTCGTCGCCGCCGTCGCCGGTCAGAGCGACCTTCACGTGCCCGGCGGTCAGCTGCGCGAGGTAATACGCCGGGATGGCGGAGGGGTCGGCGAACGGCTCGCCGTATCGCCGGGCAAGCACGGGGAGGACGTCGACGGCGCTGGGGGTGACGAGGAACTCGGTATGCCTGGTGCCGAACTGTTCGGCCGCGATGCGGGCGAAGCCGAGCTCGTCGTATGCCGGGTCAATAGCTCCGGCGGGGTCTCCGAACCCGATGCTGAACGTCTGGACCGGCCCGGCGAGGCGGCTCATGAGGCCGACGACGATCGAGGAGTCGATGCCGCCGCTCAGGAATGCGCCGAGCGGGACGTCGGAGACGAGGCGGGTCTGGACGGCGCTCTCGACGGCCGCGCGGACCTGGCCGGCGGCGTCGTCGAGCGAAATGTCCTGCGGCTCGGGGACAAGGTCCCAGTACCGCGAGAGCGTCGGCTTCCCGTGCTCGTGGACGAGGATGTGGGCGGGCGGGAGTTTCCGGACGCCCTGATAGATGGTGAGAGGAAACGGCACGGCCAGGTAGGAGAGGTAGTGGTGGAGCGCCTCGGGGTCGAGGACTCGCGGGACGGCATCGAGCGAGAGCAGCGCCGCGAGCTCGGACGCGAAGGCGAAGAGTCCGCCGCCTTCGTAGTAGACAAGGGGCTTCTCGCCGAGCCGGTCGCGCGCGAGGAGCAGGCGCTCGGCGTTCGCATCCCAGAGTGCGAACGCGAACATCCCGTCGAGGTGCTTGACGCAGCCGGCGCCGTGGTCTTCGTAGAGGTGCAGGATGACTTCGTTGTCGCTGCTCGTCCGGAAGCGGTGGCCGCGGGATTCGAGGCCGGAGCGCAGGTCCCGGAAGTTGTAGATCTCGCCGTTGCAGACGAGCAGGACGGAGCCGTCCTCGTTCGCAAGCGGCTGTCGGCCGGTTGCAAGGTCGATGATGCTGAGGCGTGCGTGGCCGAGGCGGCACGGGCCGGAGACGGCCTTGCCGGACTCGTCGGGCCCGCGGTGCCGGAGGCGCTCGATCATGGCGGCGACGACGGCATCTGCGTCAGGTCTGGCTGTCAGGATTCCGGCGATTCCGCACACGGGGCAGTCCCTCCGGCCGGCGAACGTTCGCGACGCGTGCACATTGTAGTGGAAGCGCGATACGCGGGCAAGCGGCGGTCGGCGGGAAGAAGACGGGCTTTACCACGAAGCCACAAAGTCACGAGGAAAATCATCCTTTGTGGGCCTTTGTGGATCTTTGTGTCTTGGTGCCTTTGTGGTTGTGTCTTCCTTCACTTGCCTTCGTGCAGGGTGAACTCGTCATAGACCTGGCCGTCGGCGGCCATAGTCTTGCCGGTCACTTTGGCCCCGTCGACGGTGATGAGTGTGAGCATGAAGACAGGCTTGGGCAAGGTCTTTTCGCCGGCGGGGCCTCGGAGGACGGCTTGCTGGCCGACCATGCCGTAGCTTATGTCGTCCCCGATGGCCTCGCTGATGCGGTTGAGGCTGTAGACGCCGGCGCCGGCAACGCCCTGGATGATATAGTTGACGCCATCGCGCTTCGTGCGGTAGTAGATGTGGTCGTGGCCGGTGAAGTGTGCGACAACGCCGTACTTCTGGCAGAGCCGAGTGAGGGCGGTGGGCTCGTTCGGGCACTCGGCTTTGCTCTTGCTTCCCACGGTATACGGCGGGCAATGCTGCCAGACGAAGAGCAGCTTGCCGGCCTTCTGCCCCGCAGCGAGCTGCTGCTCGAGCAGCTCGAGCTCGGCGGGGCCGGGGACGCTGTGATCGGGGGCGTCGACGCCGATGAAGCGGGCGTTTCGGAAGTCGAAGGAGAAGTGGCGGGAGTCGATGCCGTAGAAGGCGGTAAAGTACTTGAGGGCGTCCGCGCCGCTGCCTTCGTGGTTTCCGAAGCAGGGCCAGCAGGGCGTCTTGCGGGCGAACTTGCCGATCTGCTGCTCCAGCCGATCGTATTCCTTGGCGCCGGGGCTGGCGACCATGTCGCCGGTGAGGATGACGAATGTGGGGGCAAGGCTGTCGCACTTGGCGACGAGGGGGTCAAATCCCCCTCCGCCCTTTACGTCGCCCATGACGATGAAGGTGTACTGATCGGTGGAGGTCTTCTTCTCGACCTCAGCCGTGAGCGGGCGCGGGTCATAGGGTTTTTCGGGCGGAAAGGCCAGCGCGGGCACGGATGCGACGAGCAGAATGACGAGCACGACCGGCAACGCGAACCGCAACGGCACAAGGCGTCTGATCACGTCAGTTCTCCTTTTGCTAATGGCTGGGACCACACCTGGTTTGTAGGGCAGGCGCCCATTCTTATCGTTGTGTCGTTGGTGCCCTTCGGGTCAAGTGCACGCCGGTCGGTCTCATTTCCCGTCACTGAGCACGTACGGATCGATGATCTCGCCGTCGGCGACCGAGAAGCTGTCCAGAAGTAAGGTTATCAATGGTTCGGCTTATCGCTCAGGTATTCGACCATCCGGCCCAGGCCGACGCGGTCCTCTTGCATAGATCAGCGGGACACCTGGTAGATCAGGGGCCGGTAGCTGGGCGGCGGGATCGGCTTGCCCGCGTCGCGCGCCGCCCGAAGCCAGGCTTCCTTCGCACGCTCGACCTCGGCCAAGGCCGCTTCCGGTGTCTGGCCAAAGGCCGAACAGGACTCAAGGTCAGGGATGTCGGCGATGTATCCGCCGTCTTCTTCGCTGTAGAAGATGTTGATGTGGTAGTCAGTCATGTTCATTCCTCCAACTGTAGATTATAGCGCTCAATGAGGCGAAGGAACTGACGAATCTGGTACGGCTTCGCCTCTCCATTTACATTTTGCAGGTTCACCAGTTCCGGAATGCCGGGATGGGTGAAAATGTGATGGCTCCCGCTGACCCGTGCGCTGCGGAAGCCAAAGCCCTCGACCAGACTCACCGCGTCGTTGAAGGCGACATTCTGGAAGGACCCATCGGCAAGCCTACGAAGCAATTTCCTCCGGTTCACGTTGCACCACCCCCTGGCTGTTTCGCGTCAATCCCTGTCTACAATCCGAACTTGTCGGTCAGATATTCCAGCATCCGGCCCAGGCCGACGCGGTCCTGCTGCATGGTGTCGCGGTGGCGTTCCTGGTCAGGAGTCTGTTTCGCGCGTACGGCACTTCGCCTTATCTTCAGCGACCCGGCCCACCGCGGCGTCATCGACCCGGACGCCGCGTTTCAAGACATAGGCCGCAAAGCTGGCCGGTTCGCAATGCTCGAGCTGATCGGCGGAGAAAATGTGAAGTTCGATGTCGTCGCCGACCTCCTGCTGCACGCGCACGGCGGCTTGCGCCCGGCGATGCATGTCCCATGTCTCGGCGCCGCGCACAAACACGCCGATATCTATGTCGCTGTAGGCATCGGCTCGACCTTCTATATGAGATCCGAAGAGGAATGCGGCAACAACGGTCGACTCGCGACGCAATGCCGCCACCGCCTCGGCCGCCTTGGCCTTTACCTCATCAAGCCGGACGGCCATTCGATGATCTCCTCTGTAGCACGGAGCGAGTGCTCCGCCTGCTTCACATCAATCGCGAGCTTGAAAGGTGTTGATATGCTAGTTCAGGGCCCTTCGCCTACTCAATGATGCCCTTCGCCCGAAGGATGGCAACGTAACCATCCCTCTTGAGGGGGCACTTCACGAGGTCTCTGAAGTCATCCATGCCGAGGTGTACTTGGCTTCGGATTTTGTCGGAAACGTGCCCCGGTACATCGCCCTTTCCGTGCGAACACCTCAGCATCAGGATTTTCCGGCCTTCGTGTATGAACCACCCGATCTTGTGTCCGGTGCTCCTGCTTTCAATCCCCAGTTTCTGAAAAATCGTATCGACGTCGGATTTCTTCAGTTGCACGTACCGTGAGTCTCGCAAACATTTCGTTGAAGGTGGGCAAGCCATCGGCGCGGCAGCGGCCCAAGTTCCCCGGAAGGGGTCTTCAAGTCCTGATATAGCTCGGCGACGACATCCTTGAGATCCGCTATGGCTTCTGACTCACAGTCCCCGTGGCCGTAAGCCTCCAGATCGGGGATGTATGCGACGACAGACCCTTCGGATTCTTCAACGGTAACGTATAGCGGTTCTTTTAGAAGCAGACTGTCTGAGTTCAACGAAGAGATTGCAACTACTCTGGAAACGCGAGCCTTGCTCTCTTCGACGGCTGTCACCCGGACTTCGAGCGCAGATACTCGTTCGGACAAGGACCTGAGCGCTGTGTCTTGAGCGGAGATAACCGCATGCAAAATGTTGCCAAGCAGTGCTTGCGCTATCCCAGCAGCCCTGACCTGCCTTTTTTGAGCTACTCTCTCAGCACCGCGCACAATTGGCCGACCGGGCGCGGCTTCTCTCCATTGCACGGCCACTGTTGCCTCTGCGGGCGCATGCTCCGAGAAATGCAAGTCCAAGGCGTGGAGGCTGTCAGGGCAGCTAGCCATCTTTCTTTCCCGCAGATGAAGGATTGCGCACGAATTCACGTACTACAGCTTGCGCCCGCTGAATCAACTGCTCCAACGTCTCTTTCTTCCGCGGCCAGGTCAGCTTGAGCACGGTTCGTACGTTGAGCGTAGTCTCGTTCACCGCCTCGACTATCATGTCCCTGACCGTTTCGGCTCCCCGCAAGCGGAAGCCGCTCAAGTAAACCGGCGTGTATTTTCCCGCGCTCGGCGGGGCTACTGGGGGTAGCGCGGGCGCAAGCAGTGCAAGGTTCATGTTCAACTCCATGCGCAGCGTAATCGGAAGTTGCTCTGGAGCATCCGCAAGAACCAGTTGAAATCGACGCTGAACCTCTGTTGCCTTGACTGCTGAGTCTGCACGTTCTTCGTGCTGCTTGTCTACGCCAATAACAGCGGTCTTCTCAGAAGGGGAGGCAACCGCAAACAGATGCAGGTGGTGCGCAAGACCGCGCCGGCTATACGTGTGACAGATTACGGGCTTTAACCGCCCGACGTGGGACTGACCCACCGGCAGGCCTGCCTCCCGAAGCGCGGATATGGCCCTATCAGATATACTAAACTCAAGCCTAAAACCTTCACATCCGCACACGGCCAGATTTGGAAGCCGCAGAACATCTTTAGCAGGTGCCACACGCTTTGGCATTGCTAATCCGCCACAAGAGAGGCCAATCTTTGGCAGTGACCCGCAGAACCCACTCAACGGTTCCCGGTGAACTCATCAAACAGATAGTACACACTCCGCGAGAGAAATGCAAACACTTAGTTCGCGGCTGTCTGGACGTGGTCGAGACACCCTACGCTCGCAACTTGTCCACCAGGTACTCCACTATCCGGTCGAGGGGGACGCGGTCCTGCTGCATGGTGTCGCGGTGGCGGACGGTGGCGGCCCTGTCGTTCAGGCTGTCGAAATCGACCGTGACGCAGTACGGCGTTCCGATCTCGTCGTGGCGGCGGTAGCGCTTGCCGATGGAGCCGAGGATGTCGTGCATGGCGGGCCAGCGCTTCCGGACGTCGTCGAACAGGGGCTTGGAGACGGCGATGAGCTCTTCCTTCTTCGAGAGCGGGAAGATGGCGGCCTTGCACGGGGCGACGGCGTTGTTCAGGCCGAGGACGACGCGCTTCTCGCCGCGGACTTCCTCCTCGCGGTAGGCGTCGCACAGGATGGCCAGGATCGCGCGGTTGAGGCCGAACGACGGCTCGACGACGTAGGGGATGTACTTTTCGCGGGTGATGGGGTCTTCGTATTCGAGCTTTTCGCCGGAGGCCTGGGAGTGCTGCTTGAGGTCGTAGTCGGTTCGTGAGGCGATGCCCTGGAGCTCGCCCCACTTGTCCCACGGGAACAGGTATTCGAGGTCGACGGTGCGGTTCGAGTAGTGCGAGAGCTCTGCCTTGTCGTGTTCGCGCCAGCGGAGTTTCGCGGGGCTGACGCCGATGGACTGGTAGAACTCCCACGACTCTTTCTGCCAGTGGCCGAAGTGTTCGAGCTCGGTGCCGGGCTTGACGAAGTACTCGATCTCCATCTGCTCGAACTCGCGCGTGCGGAAGACGAAGTTGCCGGTGGTGATTTCGTTGCGGAAGGCCTTGCCGATCTGGGCGATGCCGAAGGGCACGCGCATCCGCATCGACTGCTGGACGAGGACGAAGTTGTAGAAGATGCCCTGGGCGGTCTCGGGGCGGAGGTAGGCCTCGTTGTTGGCGTCCTCGATGGGGCCGACGTGGGTCTTGAACATGCAGTTGAACTTGCGGGCGTCGCCCAGCTCGCCGCCGCAGGTGGGGCAGACGATGTGGTTCTCGCGGAGCAGGCGGGAGATCTCATCGAGCGAATGGCCGCTGAAGTCCTTGCCGAGCTTGTCGGCGAGCAGGTTGTCGCCGCGGAAGCGCTCGCGGCATTTCTTGCAGTCGACGAGCGGGTCGTTGAAGTTCTCGACGTGGCCGGAGGCCTGCCAGACCTTTGGGTTGACGATGATGGAGGAGTCGAGCCCGACCATGTCCTCGCGGCCGCGGACGAAGCGGTTCCACCAGATGTCCTTGACGTTGCGGGCGATCTCGACGCCGAGCGGGCCGAAGTCCCACTGATTCGCGAAGCCCTGGTAGATTTCGGAGCCGGGGAAGATGATGCCGCGGCGCTTGCAGAGGGACTTGATGTTCTTGAGGGCTTCGGACTCTTTCTCCTGGGCCATGACTGTTCCTTTGCTTACACAGAGGTAATAATGGCGCCCTTCTCTCGCCGCAGAAGACGCGGAGACCGCGGAGCGCGGTGCAGGCCGGCGGAGCGCCGTGCGGGCCGGATTATACCGGGGCGCTTGCCGGGTTTCAAGCGAAGGGGCCGCTTGAGTGAGCTTTTTCAGAGTGCGCTTTTTGTGTTGACACGACTCCGACGCCCGCGGAGAATATGCGAGGGCTGGAGTGCCTGAAATGCGGGTGTGCGCATTTTCGGGTGATCTACACAAGCCCCTGGCCAGGCGCTCAACGGCTCCTTGGCATTGCCGGCCGCTTTGAGCGTCGGTCAACCCCCAGGCGCGTTGGCGCCGTCGTTCTGAAAAGGGGACTTCATTGCAACTGAAGAGACGGCTAGGGTTGATCCATGTTTTCTGCATTGCATCAGGGGCGATGATCAGCTCCGGCATTTTCGTGCTGCCGGGGCTGGCCTACACGAAAGCTGGCCCGGCCGTGGTGTTCTCGTACCTCCTGGCCGGGGCGCTCGCAGCCACAGGCATGCTGAGCACTGCCGAGCTTGCCACGGCCATGCCGAAGGCGGGAAGCGACTATTTTTCCATCACCCGGAGCATAGGTCCGGCGTTTGGCATGATTGCGGGGGTTCTCAACTGGGTGTCGTTCTCGCTCAAGAGTGCTTTTGCCCTCGTGGGAATGGCCGCGGTGGTTCGGCTATTGGCTCCCATCGACATGCGCCTCACAGGGGTGGTCCTCGGCGTAGTCTTTGTAGGCATCAACCTCGTGGGGGTCAAGGAGGCGGCGCGCCTTCAGGTGGCCCTTGTTCTGGGGCTCATGGCGCTTATGCTGCTATACGTTTTCTACGGGTTGCCTGCGGTCAATCTACAGCAGTACGAGCCTTTCGTCCCACACGGGTTCGGCGCTGTGTTCGCCACTGCCGGGTTCGTCTTTGTTTCATACGGCGGGCTGCTGAAGGTGGCAAGCGTGGCTGAGGAGGTGCGGAACCCCGGGCGCATCCTCCCCGCCGGGATGATCCTGTCGCTTGTCGTGGTGGGGCTCTGCTACGCCCTGATGGTCGGCGTGACAGTGGGGGTTCTGAGTGCCGAGCGACTGCGCACAACCCTTACGCCGATCACCGATTGTGCTGTCATTCTGATGGGGCGCGGGGGCGGGATTGCCCTGGCTGTCGCGGCCTCCCTGGCGTTCCTTACAACGGCCAACGCGGGAATCATGGCGGGTTCCCGTTACTTGCTGGCCCTGAGCCGCGACGGCATGCTGCCCGAGTCGGTTGGAAAGGTAGGGGCAAGGTTCCACACCCCGCATGTCGCGATTCTCGTGACCGGCGGTCTCGTGATTACACCGCTCTTCCTCGATCTCCGCATTCTCGTGGAATCTGCGTCCATTGGGCTGATCTTCACGAACATGTGCTCGCTCCTCGCGGTGATCGTGCTGCGGGAAAGCAGGTTGCAGAACTACCGACCCACCTTCCGAGCGCCACTCTATCCGTGGCTGCAGATCGCGGGCTTGCTCGGCTTCGCCTTCGTACTTCTGGAGATGGGCGAAGATGCATTTCTGATCAGTGCGACGCTGGCGGTCATCGGGTTCGGTATCTACTGGTTTTACGGACGCCCCCGCGTCCAGCATGAATCTGCCCTCCTCCACCTTGTCCGGCGCCTCACTGCCCGAGAACTGGTCACCAGCACTCTGGAAGCGGAACTCAAGGAGATTATCCGCGAGCGGGACGCAATCATTGTAGACCGCTTCGATGAAATGACCGAGAAATGCCCGGTTCTTGATCTGAAGAGCAAGATGACACGGGATGCGTTCTTCTCGAAAGCTGCGGCGGTCATGGCTCCCCGAATGGAAGTGCCCGCGGAGAACTTGGTGCGCCTCTTGATTGCCCGCGAAGAAGAGAGCTCGACCGTGATCGCACCACACCTGGCAATCCCGCACATCATTGTGGAGGACTCGGCCCCGTTTGAGATGCTCATCGCGCGGTGCACACCGGGCGTCTATTTCAGTGAGGAGGCCCCCGAGGTGCGTGCTGTGATTCTGTTGGCGGGGTCAAGACAAGAACGCAACTTCCATTTGCGATGTCTGGCAGCTATCGCGCAGGTCGCGCAGGCCAGGGATTTCGAGTCGCGCTGGCTCACAGCCCGGGGGGAACAGGATATTCGACACCTCTTCGTTCTGAGTGAACGCCAGCGTGAATGATCGGAGCACCGTGTTCTCTGTCGCGCCGCCGCTGGGTAGCTCCTGCCCAAGCGAAAAGCCACCCGAAAACACCCCGTGTTCAGAATGTAGACTCGCGCTGCGCAAGACGTCGAGCTTGAGTTTGCCCGCCGGAGGGCTTAGAATTGGGTGTCGGATCCTGGCCTTCCTGGGATCTTTAGCGGGGACATGACATGCGGTGCTGTTTGGTTGTGGTTTCTATGCTCGCCGTTCTGTCGGTGTGTTCGGGGACTCTGGGCGCGGAGGCGGGCGGAACAGGGCCGGGCGCCGAGCGCGGCGACCCGACGCTGCCGCTGCCGCTGAAAGGGCAGCCTGCGGGCTATTACTCGGCGTTGGCGAAGGTGCACACAACATATGGGCTGTACAAGGAGGCGGAGGTCCTGCAGCAGAAGGCGATCGAGCTCGAGAACGGCCGGGCGAAGAAGGAGCGGCTCTCCTACGAGCTGTATGACCTGATCTATTGTAAGGCGGGATGGTGGGACAAGGCCGCGGAGGAGATCGTGCGGACCATGAGCCTGGCGGAGCCGGGAAACGCGGTGCAGATGCGGAAGTATCACATGGACCGGGCACGCGCGCTGAACGAGGCCGGCCGAGCGGACGAGTACATCGTCGAGCTGGAGACGCTGGTGCAGTTGTCGGCCGACGAGGACGAGCGGGAGCGGGCGCTGCGGACGCTGCACCAGGCGCTGGAGCGGCTGGGGAAACTGGAGCCGAAGATCGAGCAGTACGAGGCGGCTGTGCGCAAGAATCCGAAGGATGTGACGACGCTGCGAATCCTGGCGGGGCTCTACTACGGGAGCGGGCTGCTGAACCAGCCGGCGAAGGCGATCGAGAAGATCGAGCAGATCCGGCAGGCGGAGCCGAAGGACGTGAACGCAGCGGAGCAACTGGCCCGGCTGTACGTCTCGACGAAGCGGGCGGCGAAGGCCGTGGCGGTCTACGAGGACCTCATGGACCTCAACGAACGCCGGTTCGAGGGGTACTTCACGGACGCTATCGCCATCATCCGCCCTGGCGGCAAGGACGCCGAGGCGATCGCGTGGTGTGAGAAGATCGCAAAGAAGTATCCGAAGAAGCCCGAGATTCTCGTGCGGATCGGGAACATTCACAACGAGCGGGGCGAGCTTGCCAAGGCGGCAGAGCAGTATCAGAAGGCGATCGCGCTGCTCGAACGGCCGATTGACAAGCTTCCGATGTATTTCCGGCTGATCGAGTGCCAGTTGGGCGCCCGGAAGTACGCGGAGGCGGAGCAGAGCTGCCGGGAGGCGAAGAAACTGGACATTCGCGTCGAGAGTATGAGCAAGAGGCTGCAGGATTTGCTTGACCGGTCGCTCCAGGGGCAAGGGAAGCCTCGCCAAGAGTGAACACAACGCGGTCAAAGGCCGCAACCAAATGACGAATGACGGAATGTCTAATCAAATCAAATGCCGAATGTCCAAATGACGAATGAATGCAGGCGGGCCTTGCGTGACGAGGGCGTCTCGCCCTCGTGTCGAATCCAGATCATCAACGCGGCCAAGATGGCCGCGTCACACTTTTCGGAGCATGGCACGACGAAAATGGCGGATTGTAGTACGAGGAACACGAAAAGACATGCCGGCCAATAAGCCGGCCAATAAGGCGAATGGCACGAGCACCGTGGGGAGCGGATGATCGTTTTTTCCGGGGAAGACGATGGCACAGTATGAGGGCCTCCGAAGGCCGTTCAAGCACAACGGGCGGGGGCTGATCGACAATCTCGCGCGGAGGGGGACGCCCGACCGTGTGTACCACATGGAGCTGTTTCACGACGGTGAGATGGCGAACGCGATCATTCAACGGTTCGAACTCGACCGCGGCTTGAATGCCAATGACCCGGACTACTGGCGGAAGCGGCACCTGGCGTTCGTGCGCTTCCTCGGATTTGACTACGTCTCCGCCGGCCCAGCGGGCCAGGAGTGGCCGCTGTACGGGACCGACGCGGACGACACTGCCGGCCTCTCGCGCGGCAAACGCCGGTACATGGACGAACGGCGCGGCCCCATCACCACCTGGGAGGAGTTCGAGAAGTATCCGTGGCCGGACCCGCACGCGCCAGGTCTGGCCGCCGAGATCGAGTGGTGGAACAAGAACCTGCCCGACGACATGGTGCTCTTCCTCGGAAGCATCGGACATTTCTGCGAGTTCCTCACGTGGCTGTTCGGTTACGAAAGCCTCTGCTACGCGCTCTATGACAACCGCGGCCTGGTGCGGGCGGTGTCGGACCGGCTCCTCGAATACTACCGCGTCGTCAATGAGCGCCTGCTGCAGTTCGAGCGGTTGAAGGCGCTCTGGCCGTCCGACGACATGGGCTACCGTGGAGGCACGCTGATTTCGCCGGACGACATGCGCGAGTTCTGTCTGCCGGGGCACAAGATGACGGCCGAGATGGCGCACAAGGCCGGCTGTCTCTGCCTCCTCCACAGCTGCGGTAACCTGAACGAGATCGTCGATGACCTGATCGACGGCGGGATCGACGCAAAGCACAGCTTCGAGGACACGATCGAAGACGTGCGCGGAGTGAAGAAGATGTATGGCCGCAGGATGGCGCTTATCGGCGGCATCGACGTGGATTTCCTGTGCCGCTCGGATGAGAAGGCAATCCGCAGGCGCGTGCGCGAGACGCTGGACATCTGCCAGCCAGGCGGCGGGTACTGCCTGGGCACCGGCAACAGCGTGACGAACTACATCCCGGTGGACAACTACCTGGCGATGGTGGACGAAGGACGGCTGTACGCGAGGTGAGGAATTCCATTGCGGAAATGCGGCGGGACGCTACAATGCCGGGCACGTAAGGCGGCTTCCGCTGGGAATCGTGCCGAGGCGGGAGCGTTTTGGCGCCGGCAGCGCGTGTGCCTGCCGGAATGTCAGTCTGTATGAGGAGAGGCAGGAATGAAGCGTTTCAAGAGGCCCGAAGACATCAAGGTCGGAGCGGTCGGTTACGGGGGTGCGTTCAACATGGGTGCGGCGCACCTGAACGAGATGAAGAAGGCGGGGATGACGCCGGTGGCGGTGGCGGAGCCGGACGAGGCGCGCCGGAAGGTGGCCGAGAAGGATTTCCCTGGCATTCAGACCTTCCCTTCCGTGACCGAGATGCTCAAGAAGTCGGACGTGAATCTGCTGGCGATCATCACGCCGCACAACACGCACGCGAGGCTCGCAATGCAGTGCCTGAACGCGGGTCGGCACGTGGTGTGCGAGAAGCCGCTGGCGATCACGACGGAAGAATGCGACAAGATGATCGCGGCGGCGAAGAAGAGCGGCGTCGTCCTGTCGACGTATCACAACCGTCACTGGGATGGATGGATTCTGAACGGGGTGAAGCAGATCAAGGAGCAGGGGGTCATCGGGGACGTCATCCGGATCGAGGCCAGGATGTGCGGCTACGGCAAGCCGGGCGACTGGTGGCGCACGAGCAAGTCGATCTCGGGCGGCATCCTGTATGACTGGGGCGTCCACCTGCTGGAGTACGCGCTGCAGTTGATCGACTCGGAGATGGTCGAGGTAGCGGGTTACGCGAAGACCGGGTTCTGGGCGAAGGAGACCAAGTGGAAGGACGACACGAACGAGGACGAGGCGATCGCCATGGTGCGATTCAAGAGCGGGCAGTGGCTGCAGTTGCACATCTCGTCCATTGACTCCTTCCCGAAGAATGACCACGGGCCGCTCGAGATCACGGGCACGAAGGGCACGTACATTATGGGCTTCGGGCAGTGGAAGACGATCGTTCACGCCGGCGGCAAGACGGTCACGACAACCGGCGGCGACCCGGCGGGCGAGGGCTGGAAGCTGTACCAGAACATCGCCGATCACCTGGTGAAGGGCAAGCCGCTCGTCATTACTCCGGAGTGGGCTCGGCGTCCGATCCACATCCTGGACCTGGCGAACAAGAGCGCGAAACTGGGCAAGGCGATCAAGACCCGGTACAAGTAGCCGGCAGGTTCACTTTCTGCGCATGAGTACCCGCCCGGCAGGCCGCGATGCTTGCCGGGCGGGTTTGTTTTGGCG
The DNA here is from genome assembly GCA_964466285.1 of uncultured Planctomycetota bacterium. GTDB lineage: Bacteria > Planctomycetota > PUPC01 > PUPC01 > PUPC01 > CAYXNI01. The sequence continues at coordinate 30,851 of CAYXNI010000001.1, forward strand.
CGGCTCAGGCCGGGGCCGGCTCAGGCCGGGGCCGGCTCAGGCCGGGGCGCCTTGGCCGGCGAAGGCGGCGGACAGGTCGTTCACGCCGAAGGGCTTCTTGAGGATGGCGTGGGCGGCGGAGCGGCAGTCACCGGGAATGGCGCTGGGATCAAAGGCGGTGATGATGATGATCTTGGCGTCGGGCCGGACTTTCTTGATTTCGCAGCAGGAGCGGGCGCCGTCCTTCGTGCCGGGCATGAGGAGGTCGAGGAAGACGTAGGCGAAGGGCTTCTCGCGGCAGGCGCGGACGGCTTCCTCGCCGTTGGTGACGGCAACGACGTCGTAGCCCTGGCCCTCGAGGTAGTCCTTGAGCCAGAAGCGCATGAGCTCGTCGTCGTCGGCCACGAGCATCGATGTTCCCTTGGGCGGCATGGGCAGAGCCGACGGGCTGGCCATGGAAGAGGCCGTGGGGGCGGAGCGCACAGGCAACCGGATGGTGAAGACGGCGCCCTGCCCCGGCTGGCTCTTGACGTCAATGGTTCCGCCATAGCCCTCGACGATGGCCCTGGATTCGGGAAGGCCAAGGCCCAGGTGGGAAGGCTCGCCTCCCTCCGGCCCTGGGCCGCTCTTTGTGGTGAAGAACGGGTCGAAGAGGCGGGGCATGTCTTCGGGCCTGATCCCGGCGCCGGTGTCGCTGACGGCGATGATGATTTCCTGCTGTTCGTGGCGGACGGTGACGCGGATGTCGCCGTCATGACCGATGCTGTCGCTGGCGTTCGCGAGGAGGTTGAGGAGGATTTGGAGGATTTTGCCTTCGTTGACCCAGGTAAAGGGGACGGGCTGAACGTCCTCGAGCACGCGGATGCGGCGCTGGGAGAAGGCGGGCCCCATCATTTGGATGACCGTGGTGACGATGGTGCCGAGGTCGAGGAGTGATTCCTCGCCCGGGGAATCGGCCCTGGCGAAGGCGTTGAGCCGGCCGGCGATAGCCCCGCCACGCTCGGCGACGGCGCGGCAGGTTTCGAAGAGCCGGGGGACGAGGTCGAGGTTTGTGGCGGCGACGTCGGCCAGGCCCCGCAACCCGCCGAGGAGGTTGTTCATTTCGTGGGCGAGGCCGGACGCGAGGGTGCCGACGGCGGCGAGACGCTCGGCCCGGATGAGTCGCTCCTGGAGGCGGACTTCGCTGGTCACGTCGCGCGAGACAAAAAGCACCTGGAGCGCTTTCCCGGGGCCGGATTCGAGGGCGGAAGCGCGAGTGCTGATCCACAGGTCACGGCCGTCTTTGTGCCGGCAGGGGAGGCGGTTGTGGGCCCATAGGCCGTTCGCCCGGACGGCGTCGAGGATTTCACGGGCGAATGCGGCGGGGTCGAGCTCGGCCCGGAGCAGGCCCTGGAGGCTTTTCTGCCCGACCATTTCCTGCTCGGAGTATCCGAACACTTGCTGGGCGCCCGTGTTCCAATAGGTGACGGTGGTGTCTTCGGTGGCGACGGCGACGGCGTCGGTTACGCTGGCGAGGATCGTGGCTTGGCGGTCAATGTTTTCGCGGGCCTTGACCGATTGGGTCACATCTCGAATAATCGCGAGCCGGAGTTTCCGGCCCTGGAGCTCAAGGGGCGCGGCGGTGACATCCACCCAGATAACGGAGCCATCCTTCCTGCGGTGGTGGTGGATGGGCGAGCAAACGGCGGCCGGGCTACGAACGTTCTTCCGGACCATTTCCCAGAAGGCTTCTCGCTCGTTCTCGGGAATAATAACCGAGATCGGCCGGCCGAGCAGTTCCTCGCGCGTGTAGCCGTATTCCGTCAGCAACACGCCGTTCACGGCCGCGATCTCGGCGGTCTCGGGATTGTAGATGACGACGGGGTCGGGGATCGTTTCGTAGATCGTGCGATAGCGTTGCTCGCTCTTCTGAAGCTCTTCTTCGGCCTTCACGCGTTCGGTCACATCGCGTGCCACGCCGAGTACGCCCGAGATTGCCCCCTTCGGGGTTCGGAGCGGGGTCAGGCGGGTGTCGAGCCAGACTTTGCGGTCGCGGAACGTGATTTCATCCTGGGCTGCGCGCGGCTGACCTGATTCCAGAACAGAGCGTATGTTGTGTTCGAGACGATCGCCGACGCCGGGAGGGAAGAGCTCCGTGATCTGGATGCCCATCGCGGCATCGCGCCCCTGGCCCATCGCTTCTTCCGCGGCGGCGTTCCAGTATTGGATTCGGTATTCACGGTCGATGATGAAGATGTGCTCCTGCGCACTTTCGGCAAGGGTGCGGTATCGCTCTTCGCTTTCGCGCATGGCGTCTTCGGCGCGCTTGCGGTCCGTGATGTCTTCGGCCGTGCCCTCGTAGTACATGACGTTGCCCGCCTCGTCGCGGACGGCCCTGGCGCTCTCGCGGACGAACAAGGTTGTGCCGTCGTGGCGCGTCCAGGCGGACTCGCTTCCTCTGACTTGGCCGTCGCGCTCGACCCGTTTCTTGAACTCTGCGCGGGCGTACGCCGGCTCATAGCCGGTGTCCTCGAGGTTCCGACGCACAAGGTCGCGGAACGAGGTGTACCCGAGCATCCGGATGAGCGCCGGGTTGGCCATGAGGATGCGGCCGTCGGGGGTGGTGCGATAGAGGCCGACGGAGGCGTTCCGAAACAGGCTGCGGAAGCGCTCCTTGGACTCGCGGAGCGCTTTTTCGGCGGCCTCGCGCTCAGCCATCTGGCGTTTCAGTTTGCGGTTGACGGCTTCGAGTTCGGCCGTGCGCTGGGCGACGCGGCGTTCGAGGTCCTCGTTGAGGCGCCGGATTTCGCCCTCCGCGCTCTTGCCCTTGGTGATGTCGCGGTGGGTGGAGACCCACACCGTGCCGTATCGCAGGGAGTTCCAGGTGGAGATGCTGGCCCGGCCCCAGAAAAGGGTGCCGTCTTTCCGGACGTTGTGAACTTCTCCGACCCAGACGCCCTCGCATTTCAGGGCGTCCATGATTTCACGGGCGACGTCTTCAGGGGTCTTGTCCGCGCTCGGAGCGTTCAGGACGCTGGCGTTCCTGCCGTTGAGTTCCCCGGGATCATAGCCGAACATAGCTTCGAAGCGCGGGTTGGCGTAGATGATCTTGGCGTCCGTGGCGCTGACGACCACCGCTCCGTCCCACATGTTGGAGACGATTTCGCTTTGGAGGCGCAGGTCTTCTTCTATTTGGCGGCGTTCGCTGATGTCGCGGAGTACGCTGACAAAACAGGGCTCCGGCCCTTGCGTGTGAAGCCGGCCGAATTCCTCAACGTCGGCGATGCTGCCGTCCTTGCACACAAGCCGGAAATACGAGGGAAAGACCTCACCGGCCAAACCGCGTTTGAATTCCTCCATGGCCCGCGCCACGTCGTCCGGGTGCAGGAAGTCGGTGAAGGGACGTCCGACGACATCCTGGAGGTCGTAACCGTATCGCGAGACCTGGGGGCTGCAATATGTGATGACGCCTTGCGTGTTGATGAAGAAGCTGGGGTCGTTGGTGCTCTCGACGAGGCTGCGGTAGAAGTCACGGTCCGCGATCGCCGCCTTGTGCTCGGCGCGCAGCTTTTCGCATCGGCGCAGCTTGCGCTGGGCGTTGCCGAGTTCGGCTTCGGCGGCGGCGAGACGCTTCGAGAGTTCTTTTACGGCCGGTCTGCTGGCAGTCATATGGCATCTGTCCCCTTACAGGTTCCCGGAGAGACACCTTTATTGTAGGGAGAAAACGTCCAGGCTCAAGTTCAAAGTGAGGTGCTCAGCCGCCGGGGGCGGCTGTGGCGGATCCGGGCTCACCGGGCACGGGCGCTCTCTTCGGCGTCGTCGATGTCGCCGCCGTCGTCAAGGTCCTCGTCGGCGTAGTCGTCGCGCTCGGACGCGGGCTTGTTGGAGGTGCGCTGTTCCGGCGGGATGCCGCGTTTCTCTTCCCACTGTTCGAGGGTCATGACGACTTCGCGGGCCTTGGAGCCTTTGTAGCCGCCGACGATGCCCTCTGCGGCCATCATGTCGACGAGGCGTGCGGAGCGGCCGTAGCCGATGGTGAGCTTGCGTTGGAGGAGCGAGACGCTGCCGCGGCGGGATTCGAGGACGATGCGGCAGGCGGTGTCGTAGAGCGGGTCGGGGCCGTACTCCTCGCCGCCGTTCTCACCGTCGTAGGCTTCTTTGTCTCGGCCGAGCTGTTTGACGTTCATGAGGTAGGCTGGCTCGCCCTGTTTCTTGACGAACTCGCAGATGTTCTTGATTTCGCGGTCGCTGCAGTAGGTTCCCTGGACGCGGACGAGGTCGGAGGTGCCTGGCGGGATGAAGAGGAGGTCGCCGGAGCCGAGGAGTTTCTCGGCCCCGTTCCGGTCGAGGATGGTGCGGGAGTCGACCTTGGATGTGGTCTGGAACGAGATGCGGGTGGGCAGGTTGGACTTGATGAGTCCGGTGATAACGTCGACGGAGGGCCGCTGCGTGGCGAGGACGATGTGGATGCCGACGCCTCTGGATTTCTGGGCCAGGCGAGTGATGAAAATCTCCACCTCCTTCGAGGCGACCATCATCATGTCGGCCAGCTCGTCAACCACGATCACGATGTACGGCATGTGCACCGGGATTTCGTCCTCATCCCAGTCGTCGCCCAGGCGGTCGCGCATGCCCCGTTCACCGAGCTTGTTGTACTGTGTGATGTGACGGACGCCGACGCGCGCGAGCATGTCGTAGCGTTCGTCCATCTGCTTCGTCGCCCACTCGAGGACGTAGGGCGCTCGTTTCATGTCCGTGACGACCGGGGTGAGCAGGTGCGGTATGCGCTCGAACATGCCGAGGTCCACCATCTTGGGGTCTACGAGGATGAGGCGGACGTCCTCGGGCTTGTGGAGCATGAGGATGGTGACGATGATGGAGTTGAGGCACACGGACTTGCCGGAGCCGGTCGCGCCCGCGATCAGGAGGTGGGGCATGCGGGTGAGGTCGCTCAGGATCGGAGTGCCGGAGGCGTCCTTGCCAAGGAGGATCGGAAGGAGGAGCTTGTCTTTCTTGACATGGTACTCCTCGCAGGTCATCAGCTCGATCATCTGGACGATTTCTTTGATGGGGTTGGGGACCTCGACGCCAACAGTGCCTTTGCCGGGGATGGGGGCGACGACGCGGACGCTCGGGGCCTTGACGGCCATGGCAATGTCGTCGGACAGGCTGGTCACGCGGTTGACCTTGATGCCGGGCGCCAGGGCCATTTCGTAGCGGGTGACGGACGGGCCGCGCTCAATGCCGACCACCTGTGCGCCGATGCCGAACTCGGACAGTGTGCGCTCGAGGATCAAGCTGTTCTCGCGGATGGAGGCTTCAAGATACTGGGCATCGAATGGTGCAAGCAGGTCGAGGAGCGAGAGGGGCGGGAGTTGGTAATCGGCGCCGACCACGGACGCGGGCACGACGGCGATCTTGCCGATGGCGGCCTTGGCCGGGCTGTTGGACCGGATCGGCGGCGGGAGTTTCTCCTCGGGGAGACGGCCGTCCTTGTCGCCCGTCTTGGCCGGGGTTTCAGGTTTCACCTGCGCTGGTGCCGCGGCCGCGACAGCCGTGGCGCGAGCGGCGGCGACGGAGGCTGCGGCGGCGGCCGGGACCGCCGTGGCCGGGGTCGAGAGCTTGACGGCCGGGGCCGCGGAAGGGACAAGCCTGGGCGCTGCGGCCGTGGCGGCCCCCTGAACCGCCGGCTTCACGGCCACGGGCTTGACAGGCGCAGCCTTGGCGGTGATGACGCCGGGGCGCGTCTGCCGAATAGCCTGCCACTTCTTCAGTCCTTCGCCCACCCGCTTCAGGGCCCAGATCGCGAGGTCGTCGGCGGAGGTCAGGAGCCCGCCTATGGAGAAGAGGAGTACGGTAACCAGCCAGGAACCTAACCTGCCGAAGTGATCGAGGAGGACGCGGGCCGCGGCAACGCCGGCGACCCCGCCGGCGCCCGGCATGCTGGAAGTTCCAGGTCCGATGAGCTGTGCGGCGGCAGACGCGGAGGCCAGCATCAGGATGGCGCCGGCCACGCTCATCCAGGCGTCGAGCAGGTCGCGCTTGGCCAGGCAACGGATGGCGAAGCCCACGGCCAGAGCGACCGCCAAGTACGAGGCGACTCCGAAGTTGAAGAACAGCCACTGGGCAAGCTGGGCGCCGAGCTTGCCGCAGACGTTCCGGAATGCGCCGGTGACCGGCCAGTGGGTCTGGGGCAAGTCGGTGCTGGTGAACGTGACCAGGCTCAGGAGCATGAAGAGGGCGACGAAGACCAGCACGAGGCTGGTCACGCGGCGGCGGATCATCACGAATTTTTCAGCCGATTCGGGCGTCACGGACTACCTCCACGGAAAATACGCCAGCGCGGCGGCGGCCACCGCAAAGCAGTACGGCGAGAAGACCCAAAGCCCGACCCGGCGGACGATCCTGAGGAGCAGGCGGAGGGCGAACCAGCTGGAGACGAGCGCGGCGGCGAAGCCGAGCGCGGCGGGAAGGGGGGCGAGTCCGAGCCCCGTGCCCGCCTTCCACAGCTTCAGGCCTTCCAGGCAGGCGGCTCCGGCGATCGCAGGGACACCCAGGAGGAAGGCGAACCGGACGGAGGCCTCGCGATCCAGTCCCAGCGACCGGCCGGTGCTGATCGTCATGCCGGAGCGCGATACGCCGGGAAGCAGGGCGACCGCCTGGGCGATGCCCACGGCGAAGACCTGTGTGCCGGCCATGTCGCGCTCGATGATCTTCTGGTTCCGGCGGCTGCGCGCGAGGAACTCCCCGGCGATCAGGGCCAGGCCGGTGACCATCAGGCAGAGGGCGACGGTCGTGGGCTGGTTGCTGACCTGCTCGAAGAAAGAGTGCAGGCCAAGGCCGAGGGCGGCGGCAGGCACGGTCGCGATGCAGATCGCAATGCCCAGGCGTCGGTCCTCGAAGAAGAGCCGGACGAGTTCGCGGCGGAAGACGATGACAATGGCCGCGAGCGAGGCAAGGTGGACGAGGACCGAGACCGCGAGGGGCAGGGACTGGGTGCCCGGTTTCTCGATCAGGGCGGCATACAGTGCGAGATGGCCCGAGCTGCTGACGGGCAGAAATTCGGTGAGGCCCTGAACCAGGCCGTAGATGATTGTCTCGAGCGCGGTCATCAGGTGTTCCTTCCGGGCGCGGGCCGGATCGCCAACCGACAGGCGCGCAAGCGCTTGTGAATGGCCCGCGTTCTCTGGCACCGGGCGGGGGCGCAATATCCCCTTTCCCGAGCGTACATACTAAATATCGTCACTGGATTGGGCGACCTTTAGCGAAAACCGCCCCTGGTGCCCGGCAGGTGGTCTCCGAGTTGCGGCGACTCGCCCGTGCGGGAGAGGCTGTGCCACGGTGAGCCGCGAAAAGGAGGCGAGCGGGTTGCCTGATGTGCGAAGTTGGGGTAGAATGATTGCGGGTGAGGACCGGCGGCGCAGGAGGCGCGGGTCGTCGCGGCGCGATGATGCGGATGGGGCGTGGCGGAAAACCGCAGTCAGAACATTCGGACTGTCAGCCGGTTGTGGATTCTCACGGTGTCAGGCACCGTGAGACGCTGGACGATGGACTGTGGACAAGGGGGGAGGGACAAGGAACAATGGAGGATGGAGAAGGGACGATGGATGATGGCCTGCCACCGCCGGACGTGTTTCTTTTGGGCTAGCCCAACTTCCGCAGTTGAAGCGATTTTGAGACTATTTTGAAGGTGCCTGGG
>CAYXNI010000002.1:0-29034 GCA_964466285.1 uncultured Planctomycetota bacterium
GTCGTCGGTGCCGAGTCCGATGACGATGTTGCGGAGCGCCCGGTCGCTGACGTCGACGACGCGGTTCCAGGTTATGCTGTGGGGGTCGATGCTGAGGCGGCGCCCTTGATGCCGAAGGTAGGGCCTTGCGAGGGCTGGCGGATGCACGTGCACACGCGCTTGCCGATGTACTGGAGGGCCTGCGAGAGGCCGATGGTCGTGACCGTCTTGCCCTCGCCCAGCGGCGTCGGCGTGACCGCCGTGACGCCGATGTACTTGGCGTCGGGCTTCTTGCTGTTCTTGGCGATGACGTCGAGCTTCACCTTCGCCTTGTAGTCGCCGTGGAGGTCGAGGTCGACGCGGTCGATGCCCAGCGCGGACGCGATCTCCTCGATGTGTTTCGCGGTTGCCGCTTGTGCGATTTCCAGGTCACTCAACATCACAAAGGCTCTTTGTCGACCAGAGCTGCGATGAACGGCGCCGCCGTTGCCCGACGGTCCGGCCCACCGGCCGGGCGGGAGGCAAAGCGGCATCATGATGCCGCACTCCACGGGCCGCCTGCGGCGGTCGAATGCCGTCAGAAAACGCATCCGTGCGGATTCGCTTGCCCCACGTGGTCTCGGCGGAGACGGGTGTTCATCGGTGGTAAGACAATCCGTCGTGTTGCAAAGTCCCCTTTGTCTTGACCCTGAAACTCTGAACTCTAAACCTTAGACTTCAAACCGGCCGCCTGTCATCAGGGGGCGACGGGCCGGCGGATGGTGCTGTGGCGCCGCCACTCGTCGCGGGGCTCGGGGAAGTCGGAGCGGAAGTGGACGCCGCGGCTCTCCTCGCGGGCGAGGGCGACCTTGGTCATGAGGTCGGCGACGGTGAGCATGTTCTGAATGCGCCAGCCGCGCGGACTGTGGAACTGGCGGTTGAGGACGTAGCCGGACCAGAACTCGATGCGTTCGAGCGCGCGGCCAAGTCCCTGGGCGTCTCGGACGATGCTGACCTCGCGCCACATGACGCTTCGGAGCGAGCTGCGGACGTCGTCGAGGTCGATTTCTCCGGACTCTGGCCGGCCGGCTTGGGCCTGGATCTTGTGGGGCGTGGGCTCGGGCTGCTGGGCGGCATAGGTTGCGGCGGCGGCGCCGACGCCCCGGCCGAACACGAGGCCCTCGAGCAGCGAGTTGCTGCCGAGGCGGTTCGCGCCGTGAAGGCCGGTGGAGGCGGCCTCGCCGCAGGCGTAGAGCTGGCGGACGGTTGTCGCGCCGGTCAGGCCGGCCGCGACGCCGCCGATCATGTAGTGGGCGCTGGGGCAGACGGGGATGAGGTCCTCGCTGACGTTGATGTCGAACAGTGTGCAGAGCTCCTTGATCAGGGGGAAGCGAGCGGCGAGGCGGGCGGGTTCCACGTGGGTAAGGTCGAGGTAGACGTTTGTGTCGCCGGTGCGGCGCATTTCGCTGAGGATGGCGCGGCTGACGACGTCGCGCGGGGCGAGTTCCTTCATGGGGTGGTAGTTGGCCATGAACTGCTCGCCGTGCTTGTTGAGGAGGATGCCGCCCTCGCCGCGTGCGGCTTCGCTGATGAGGACGCGTGCGGCGCCGGCAACGTAGAGGGTGGTCGGGTGGAACTGGACGAACTCGAGGTCTTGGAGCTCGCAGCCGGCGCGGCAGGCGATGGCGAGGCCGTCGCCCGTGGCGATGGGCGGGTTGGTCGTCTCGCGGAAAATCTGGCCCGCGCCGCCGGCCGCGAGGACGACGGCGTTGGCCCAGATGAGGGTGACGCCCCGTGCCTGCGACCAGACGACGGCGCCGAGGCAGGCGTTGTCGAGCGTGAGTAGGTCGACGACGAAGGAGTGTTCGAGCGTCCGCACGTTCTGGCAGTTGTGGAGTTTCTGGATGAGGGTGTGTTCGATCTCGGAGCCGGTGGCGTCGCCGCGTGCGTGAACGACGCGGGACCGGCGGTGTCCGCCTTCGCGTGCGAGGGCGAAGCGGCCGTCCTCGATGTCGAACTGTGCGCCCCAGTCCACCAGTTCGCGAATGGCATCGGGCGCCTGGTTGACGACGAAGTCGACGGTCGCTGGATCGGACAGGCCGCATCCGACGGTAAGGGTGTCCTCGGCGTGGAGCTCGAGCGAGTCGTCGGGCCCGAAGGCCGCGGCGATGCCGCCCTGGGCGCGCTCGGTGTTGCTCTCCTTGAGCTGGTCCTTGGTGATGACGGTGACGTGTGCGTGGCGGCTGGCCTCGATGGCGGCGCGGAGGCCGGCGACGCCCGATCCGATGACCAGGACGCCGGTGAACATGTGGGGGACGGCGGAGCTGTCGAAGGAGATGAGGTATCGCGAGGGGGTCAGGCCGTGCATGCTGGGCGTCTCTCCATCTCAGGATCGGGTACGGTCTCACAAGCGCGGCGGGGCGCTTGACGTGGGTTGAATGCGTCAGCAGCCCGGACTCGCGGCGGTCCGGCCATCAGAGATCGAATGTTCCTGTCTCAAAGGAACTCCTGGAGCACGAGCTTGGGCAGGCCAATGCCGGAGCCGGTGGTCTGGGCGTAGACAAGGGCATGGGTCACGGCGTCGTCCAGCCCCTCGCCCGGCTGTTCGATGGTGGCGATGGCTTCGGTGATGGGCATGGTCCGGCCGGTGGGAAGGGGGTCGCTGGCGAGGTGGTCGAAGCGGTTGGCGACGGCCACGATGCGGGCGATGAGTGGGACTTCCTCGCCGGAGAGGCCCTCCGGTCCGCCGAAGCCGTCGAGCCGCTCGTGATGGTACCTGATGCCGGGGATGATCGTGGCGAGGCCGGGGAGTTCCTCGAGGAGCTTGGCCCCAAGCCAGGCGTGGCAGAACTGGTCCTGCACGGTCTGGCCGACGGCCGCGCTGACGGCCATCCGGATGGTCTCGGTGATTCTCATCTTGCCGGCATCGTGGAGCAGGGCGGCCAGGACTACGTCCTCGGATTCTTCGGGCCCGAGGCCGAGGCGGTCGGCGATGGCGGCGGCGTAGGCGGCGACGCGCTCGCTGTGCCCGCGCAGTTCGGGCGCCCGAAGGTCCATCGCGCCGGCCAGCTTCTTGGCCAGGGCCATGTATTCCGAGCGCCGCTCGAGGTGGGTGGCGACGTTCTCGAGGGCGATGCCAGTCTGGAAGGCGATGGCGGTGGCCAGCTCGAGGTCGGCGTGGTCAAAGGGCTTGATCGCACTGTCGCGCCCGAGGTAGAGGACGCCGTTGATGCGGTCGCGTGCGAGGAGCGGGGCGCAGAGAACGGACCGTATGGCCCCGACGACGACGCTGTCGCTCTGGCTGAACCGCGAGTCTGCGGCGGCGTTGGCGGTGAGGATCGAGTGGCGGTGCTGCATGGCCCGCATGACGATGGAGCGGCTGATCTGGCGGCGGGTCTTGCGGTGGGGGTCGCGCCAGGCCTTTGGCACAAGGTTACCGCCGGTGTCGTCCCGGATGAACATGTAGCAGTAAGTGGGCTTGACGGAGGCCATGGTGAGCTCGACGAGCTTGTCGGCGACGCCCTGCAGCGAGGTCTCGCGGCCGAGGACGCGGGCGACTTCGTACATGGTGAAGAGCCGGGTCATCGCGCCGGCCGCGGCCTTGTCGCCGGAGACGACCTGCGCGGCCATGTCGCCGAGCCGGATCTCGACCGTGGAGCTGTCGGGCTGGGCGGTGTCCTGGACGAACTCGACGGGCTGTTCGGCGCCCTCGGCATAAAGGAGGAGCGACGAGCCGATGCGAATGCGGTCGCCTTGGCGCAGCACAACCTCTTTGTCGATCTTCATGTCGTTGACGCAGGTGCCGTTCATGCTGTCGAGGTCCCGGATGAGGAGGCGTTCGCCGAGGGGGAATATCTCGGCGTGCTTTCGGCTGGCGGCGGTATCGAGGACCTGGATGTCGCCTTCACGGCCGATGGACTGCTTCTGGCCGGTAAGGACGAACGTGCGGCCCTTGGCGGGTCCGGTCTGAATGGTCAGGCTTGGCATGGGAGGCCCCTTTCGCTATCAGCGTTGTCCGGAGATGAGGGCGCGGAACTTGGCCAGCAGCTTCAGGGTGATCTTGCCGGGCTTGCCGGTGCCGATGGGCCGCCCGTCGATGCTGGCGACGGGGATGACCTCGGCGGCGGTGCCGGTGAGGAAGCATTCGTCGGCCACGTAGAGGTCGTAGCGGTTGAGCACGGTCTCGCGGACGGGGATGCCGTCCTGCCGGGCGAGGTCCATGACGACGTCGCGTGTGATGCCTTCGAGAATGTCGGCCTGGAGCGGCGGGGTGAGGAGTTCCCCCTTGGTGACGATGAAGATGTTGTCGCCGGTGCACTCGGCCACCTCGCCCTTGCAGTTGAGCATGATGGCCTCTATGCAGCCGGCGCGGATGGCCTCGATCTTCGCCATGATGTTGTTGAGGTAGTTGAGTGACTTGATGCGCGGGCTGAGAGCGGCGCTCGGGATGCGCTGGGTGGGCACGGTGACCAGGTCGAGGCCCTTCTCGTAGAACTCGGGCGGGTAGAGGACGATGCTGGCCGTGATGATGATGACCGAGGGCTTCAGGCACTTGCGGGGGTCGAGGCCGAGGTCGCCCGGGCCGCGCGTGACGATGGCGCGGATGTAGGCGTCCCTGAGGCTGTTGGCGGCGAGCGTGTCGATGATAGCTTTCCTGAACTGGCCGGGAGTGAGCGGAATGTCGAGCTTGATGGCGCGGGCGGAAGCGTAGAGGCGGCTGATGTGCTCGTCGAGCTTGAACACGGTGCCGTTGTAGGAGCGGATGCCTTCGAACACGCCATCGCCATACAGGAGTCCGTGGTCGAGCACGGAGACCGTCGCGCGCTCCTGGTCGACCAGCTTGCCGTCGATGTAGATCTTCAGGCTCACAGTTCGCCTCCTCGGTTCTTATTTGTGATGATGTCCGACACCTTGCCTTCGTGCATGTGTGCGATGCGGTGGCAGTGCGACGCGAGTTCTTCGTTGTGGGTCACGATGACGAACGTGGCCCCGGTGTTTCGGTTGACCTTCCAGAGCAGGTCGTGGATCTGGCCGCTCGTCTTCTCGTCGAGGTTGCCGGTCGGCTCGTCGCAGAACACGATCCTGGGATCGTTGATCAGGGCGCGAGCGAGCGCGACCCGCTGCTTCTCGCCGCCGGACAACTTGGCGGGCTTGTGCGAGGCGCGGTCACCCAGTCCGATGTTCTCGAGCAGACGCACGGCGCGGCCGCGAACGTCTTTGCTGCGCGCCGGCCAGGCAAGCCAGTGGGCCTGGACCATGGCGGGCAACATGACGTTGGTCACCGCGTCGAGGTCGGGCAAGAGGTGATAGAACTGGAAGACGAACCCGAACTCGGCGTTTCGGAGCCGGGCGCGTTCGCCTTCCGAGGCCTTGCCCAACTCGGCTTGCTGATATGTTACCGAGCCACGGGTGGGGGTGTCAAGCAATCCCAGGATGTGCAGGAGGGTGCTTTTGCCGACGCCCGAGTGGCCGGTGACGGCGAGCATTTCGCCCTGGCGCACGGCGAGGTCGAGTCCGTCGAGGACGACGAGGGGCTGGCCGGCCTCGCGGTATTCTTTGACGATGCCTCTGGCGACGAGCAGGTCACTCATAGCGCAACGCCTCGATCGGGTCCAGTGTGGCGGCCTTGAACGCCGGCCAGAGCGCGGCGAGCAGGCTGATGGCCATGGCGATGAGCGCCATTGTCACGAACTCCACCGGGTTCTCCATGTGTGGGAGCTTGTCGAGGTAGTAGATGTCGGGCGGAAACGCGCGCCAGTTGAACCACTGGTAGAGCTTGTTCTCGATGACATTGAGGTTGGCCGAGATGATCCAGCCGGCGGCCAGGCCGAGGCCGGAGCCGAGGACGCCGATCATCAGCCCGTTCAGAAGAAAGATGCGGACGATCCCTTCACGCGTCGCCCCCAGCGCCATCAGGATGCCGATGTCGCGCGTCTTTTCTTTCACCATCAGCCAGAGGATGGACGTGATGCTGAAGCCGGCGACAACCACCACGAGGGTCATGATGATTTTCTGGATGAGGCGTTCGACGTCGACCGCGCGAAGGAGCGCTCTCTGTTTGTCGCGCCAGGTGCTGACGGTGAGCGGGCGGTTGTCCTCGAACCGGAGGTTGGAGAGCTCGACGGAGCCGTTCTGGACCTGGATGGCGACCTGCTTGATGTCGGCCGGGTTCACGAGGTCCAGCCCGTCCTCAGAGATGAAGTTGGCGAGTTCGTGGGTGACCGGCACCTGCGTTAGTTCTTCCCCGGGAACCGGGATCCAGTCTTTCTGGCTCGGGTAGAAGCGGCGGCCGCTGCTGTCAATCGCGGCAATGCGGAACGGCGGAAATGGCTCAGACATCTGGCGCCCGCTGAAGTGCAGGTCGAGCGAAAGGGACGTCGGATGGTCGGCCGTTTTGAGGATTTCGCCGATGCCCTCAATGACGATTTCACCTGTGCCCTGAGGCGAGGATTGGGGGGAATGGACGGCGAGGAGCCATTCGCCATCAACCTGACGGGTCGAGTAGCTGCCTGAGACCGTCTTGATCCGCGCGCGGTCGGCCTCGTCGGCCAGGTCGAGGAGAGGGGTCCGGTTTTTCAACGCCTCCTGAATGGCGGCCTTGGCCAGGTCGGCCTTGTCGATGTCGCGGAGGCGGACGCTGATGGAGGTGACCCGGCCGGGCAACCCCAGCAAATCCTGGGCCGTACGCAACTCCACGTACATCAGCTGGCTGTCGTAATCGTAATGTCCGCAATAGAACCCGCCGACGACGTCGAAGTCCTTTGTCTGGAACGTCAGGAGGGTGGTGGCGGAGGTGACGCTCAACTTGTTGCCCGGGCGGAGGCCGCTGAAGCGGCGCGCGAGCTCTATGCCGACAATGGCGCCGGGATGAAGCGGAGCGCGGCCGCCGTTGTACAGGAAATCCAGACGCTCCTTGACGAGCGGCTGGGCCGCCTGGAACCGGCCCCAGTCGAGGCCCGATTTCCGGAACGCCAGGCCGGGGTCGGGGTTGGACTGGATCGCCTCAAGTTTCTTACTGGCTTCCTCTACTTCGGTCCCGAGGCGGGCGACGTAGGCTTCGATATCGCTGGTTCTTGCCTCGCGTTCGGGATCGATGCCGCGGAGCTTGCCGAACCAGGTCTGCCGGCCGCAACGGATGAGGGCGAACGGGCAGTCGACCAGCGGGGCGCAGGCCTCGACGTCCGGGACCTTTTCGATGCGGCGCATGAGTTCGTCGTAATCGCCGATCCCGACGAGCTGCTCGCTCTCGACGACGACGTGGGACATGATCCCGCGGATGCGTTGCTGGATGTCATGGGCGAAGCCGTTCATGACGGACGAGACGATGATGAGCGCGACGACGCCCAGCATGATGGCCACGACGGCGATTATGTTCACCGCGCGCGACCGCAGGTACTTCTGGCTGATGAGCACCTGGTATTTCTTCATTGGGTCACCGCCACTGAAATGTCAAGCGCCAAAGCTCAGATTGCGATCCAAGTCCAAACACCAATCCGATCCATGTCCCGGGTTTCCACCCCCCGACGTGTGGGGCGGACTTGACATTTGGGCTTTGGGTTTGAATTGGCATTTGGATTTTGTCATTTGGCATTTTCTGCTTCCGTGTCGTCCTCCTCGCCGGGCGCCTCTGGCCGCATCAGCGGGAACAGGATCACGTTCCGCAGCGACGTCTTTTCGAGCAAGAGCATGAGCAGGCGGTCAATCCCGATGCCCAGCCCGCCGGCTGGCGGCATGCCGTGTTCGAGCGCGTGGATGAAGTCTTCGTCGATGCGGCCGACGGTCCCCTCCTCACGGCGGACCAGTTGGCCCTCGAGTTCCCGCCGCTGTGCGATCGGGTCGTTCAGCTCGGTGTAGGCGTTGGCGAGCTCGAAGCCGGCGACGAAGACCTCGAACCGCTCGGACACCCGCGGGTCTTCGGGGCTGCGGCGGCAGAGCGGGGCCATCGTGGCCGGGTGGTGCGTGAGGAAGGTCGGGTTGACCAGGTGCGGCTCGGCCGTCTGCTTGAAGATCTCGTCGATCAGCGCGTCGGTGAGAGCCGTGGCCGCGTCTTGCAATCCAAGCGACTTCGCCCTGGCCCGGACGGCGGCCTCGTCGAACATGTCGACGTCCGCATGCGTCTTGAGCGCCTCGGCGTACCGGAGCCGCGGCCACGGCGGCGTCAGGTCGATCGTTCGCTCGCCGAACTGGAACCGGAGCTTACCCAGGACCTCGCGGGCCACCGTGGTCACCACGCCCTCGACGAGTTCCATCATGACGTTGTAGTCGGCGTATGCCTGGTAGGCTTCGAGCATGGTGAACTCGGGGTTGTGCTTGTGCGAGATGCCCTCGTTGCGGAAGTTGCGGTTGATCTCGAATACTCGTTCCATGCCGCCGCACAGGAGGCGCTTGAGGTACAGTTCCGGCGCAATGCGGAGGTAGAGGTCCATGTCCAGCGCGTTGTGATGGGTGATGAAGGGCCGCGCCGTGGCGCCGCCGGGTATGGGCTGCATCATCGGGGTTTCGACCTCGACGAAGCCGCGCGCGGCGAAATAGTCACGGATCGCGCGCACGATTCTGGTGCGGTTGAGGGCGAGCTGCATCGACTCGGGGTTCGCGACGAGGTCGAGCGAGCGGTGGCGCGAGCGGGTCTCGATGTCCTTGAGGCCGTGGTACTTTTCCGGAAACGGGAGGAGTGCCTTCGAGAGGACGGTGAGCTTGTCGACGAAGACGGTCACTTCGCCGGTGCGGGTCTTGGCGATCTGGCCGTCGACTCCGATGAGGTCGCCGATATCGAGCAGTTTGACGACGGTGTACCCGTCGTCGCCGAGGCGGCTCTGGCTCATGTTGATCTGAATGCGGCCGGTCGAGTCGCGGAGGTCGGCGAAGGTAGACTTGCCGTGGCTGCGGATGGCCACGAGGCGGCCGGCGGCGCGGACGCGGGCGCCTTGTTTGTCATCGGCGTACGCGTTCACGAGTTCCGTCGCCGGGGTCGTGTCGGGGTAAGCTTTGCCGAACGGTTCGATGCCGATCGCGCGCATCTTTTCGAGCTTGGCAAGCCGGTCGTCCCTGAGTTTTGACATGTCCGATCTCTATAGTGTCCGACAAGGGACGGAATAATATCACGGCTGGCCCCTGCAATCAAGGGAGGCGGGAGCTTGACTCGCCATTCGTTTGTGCGCCCGATCACGGCGAAGGACAAGCCACCTTCGAGACTGCAGGCGTTTCAGGTGTGGAAAATGGGGGAGAGAGAGACCCTACCGCTCAGGTGCAGAGTTCTGAGCGGGCCCATCCGCTGCGTGCGTTAGAACGGGTTTGTGATGAAGCAGTTTTTCGACGCGTTTGAGCACCGCGATGATCACGAACGTGAGCAGTGTGCTCAGAAGGCCCAGCACGTAGTACCCCAGGCCGATTGCAAGTCCTACGCCGGTCATGACCCACAACCCCGCGGCCGTGGTCAGGCCGGTCACCGAGGTTCCCCGTGTGAAGATCACTCCGCCGGCGATGAAGCCGATGGAAAGCAACAGGCCCTGGACGACTCGCATCACGTCACCGCCAGGGAACTGCTTGTGCATTTCGAGCACGACCAGGGCAAACAGGCACGCGCCCAGGCTGATGAGCATGTGGGTGCGAAGGCCCGCACCCTTCTCGTGAGTCTCGCGCTCCCAGCCGACCAGGGCGCCCAGAAGGCTGGCGGTCACCAGCCGCAGGAACGCGACGCACTCAGGGGCTAGAACAAAGTGCTCCATCATTAAACGCACGCTCCCGGCGCAGCGACCTGCTGCGCACACCCCCGAGCCGGCGGTATCGAGCCAATGCATTGGCAGACGACAACCGCTCTCAGCACCGGTCTTTCGTTCGGCGACCGAGCACGTCATCGATCAGTCGGGTAATCGCGATCCTCAGCTTGCCTTCCGTTTCGTACGTCCCGTTCTCGATTTCCTTTCGGATTCGCTCAAGGCGCATTCGGTGTGCTCCGGAAACACGGCGAGTCTTGCAGGGTTCCGCGCCGGCATGGGCCCTGCCGGGCGTGCTGGTCTTGTGTGCGTTACGCTTCTCGGCGACCAACTCTCCGCGACCTCCTGGCAAACGTTGTACACAGCCCGCCTCTATTATATCGTCTGATTGGAGGATATTCTTAAGCGGAATTGCCTGACGGCGAGAAGCCAGTGACCGAGCCGTAACCCGTTGTCCGGCAGCGTGTTATCAGCCCGGCCGCGCCGGTCTGCCGGCAGAATACGGGGAGACTTTCAGGGTACACCGTCCAGGATGGGCCGTCTCTGGCTCGTCCTCGGCCAGCGTTAGCCCGGGCGGTTCAGCCACGCCGGAGCACACACCTCGCCGAGCGGGTAAGCCCTTCCGAGTCAGGCATTTCAATCCGACCGCAACCTTCTGTCCACACCTTCGCGGGTGGTGCAACACATTGTCCGCCAGACGGTTAGGACTTAGGCAGAATTCTTTCAATCTGCATCACCTTTGCACTCTCCATGATGTAGTGGCGATGAAATGTTCGTGTTGACGCCGAACGAGTGGCGATTGGCCAACAGCGGGGAAGGCCCGACGCGCAGGGACGGACGGAAGTGAACCGCCAAGACGCCAAGAACGCCAAGGGGAAGGCCCGACGCGCAGGGACGGACGCTCAAACGTCGGTCGGTACCGATGCGGGCGCTCCGTAGCGCTCAAGCACGCGCTTCGTTCCGCCCGATGCGCCGAAGAAGCGGCGGGTGAACTCGTAGGCGCCGTCCGTGTCATATGCCTTGCAGGAGAAGATGTTGATGTGGGCGCTGCCGTAGACCTCGCTGAAGTGGCCCGTGATGCTCGATGTCTCGATGAGCTGGACGACCGAGTAGCCGGCGGTGTGCTCGGCGTTGAAGCCGAACCGCTCGACGAAGGGCTCGCCGTACGGGACCATGTCGAGGACTTTGACGATCCTCCGGAGATACTCCCTCAGCTTCGCGTCAGACGCAATGGTCTTCTGATTGCAGTCATGAAGATCGATCACCGTCTCGATGCCGTATAACCGGCTGTCGTCCATCTTCTCCTCTCCGTTCAGGTTCGTTCGAGGGAACGCCGGATGTATTCCGGCAACGCGAACGCCGCCGCGTGCACCTCGGGGCTGTAATACTTCATTTTGAGGGGATGCTGTGCGAACCGCCGCCTGACGGCGGGCAGTGTGATGCGCTTCGAGAAGTCCTGCCGGCTCATCATCGGGTGGGTGAAGAACCCGCCGATGTAGGTGGGCACTGCGGACACGAACGGGATCACGCACGGGAAGACCTTCTTCGCGTGCCTCACGGCTGCAGGAAGTTCGTTGGGCTGCAACATGGCGCTGCCGGTCTGGCGCACGACGAGACCGTTGCGCCGCAGGATGCGGCAGACGTTCCGGTAGAACTGCTCGCCGAAGAGCGGGACGCTGGGGCCGAGCGGGTCGGTGGAGTCGACGATCACGACGTCGAACTGCTCGGCCGTGTCGCAGACGTAGGCGGCTCCGTCGCCGATGATCAGCACGGTCCGCGGGTCCTTGAACGCGTTCTGGCAGATCTTCTTGAGGTACTTCTTGGCGGCGTCGACGACCGCACCGTCGATGTCGACCATGACGGCGCGCTCGACGGGGTGCCGGAGCACCTCACGCAGGACTCCGCCGTCGCCGCCGCCGATGATGAGGACGCGCTCCGGATTCGGATGCGTGTACATCGGCACGTGGGTCATCATCTCGTGGTAGACGAACTCGTCCTTCTCGGTCGTCTCGACGATGTTGTCCAGCACAAGCATGCGGCCGTAGGCGGCGGTGTCGATCACCTGCATGTTCTGGAAGGCGGTCTTGCGTGCAAGGAGTTTCTTCTTGAGCACGTACGTCGTCTGGAGGGTCTTGAACAGTTTCTCGGTGAAGTGCGGCATCAGTGCATTCCTCGCCGGCTTTCCATCATCTGCATTCTGCCGGGCTTGAAGGCAGCTTTGAAGACGGGGACAGCGTCGTTGGGATCACAATTGCCGCACAGGAACACATCGATAGCGGCGTACTGCCACTCCGGCCAGGTATGAATGCTGATGTGGGATTCGGCGACGATGGCGACGCCCGAGATTCCGCCCGTGCTCGAGAACGTGTGAAGCCTCAGGTCGAGCAGCGTCGCTCCACACGCGTCGACGGCGTCCGTGAGGGCCTTTTCAACCAGCGGCACCTGGTCGAGCCCTTGGGCTTCCCAAAGCTCGAGCAGCAGATGCCTGCCGGCAAAAGAGACTTCGTTCCCCACTTCTTTTCCTGCTCTCCTGCCTCATAGTCCACCACACTTGGGAACCCCGGCAAAAACCCTTCGGCCCGCATCCGCCGCACCGACAGACTGCCGAAGGGGCCCGGCCAGGGCTGCACGCCCAAAGGTGCCGGGCTGCCGTCAATTGCACAATATACACAGCGCTCTCGCCGAGCGCAATCTTTTTTGCAGAAAGCGGACGGAGTTTTTTCCGGGCACTGCCTTGTGGCCTCTCGCATTTCGCATTCCCCGCGGCATTCGTTCCCACCGTCCTCGAACCACGTGAGTTGCCGGCTGCCGCAGACGAAGTTCATCTGGTCCACCCCGCCCTCCAGCACGCGCCGCTGATGTGAAGTTTTTGTTCCTCGCTCGTTGACACCGCCGCGCGAATGCATACAATCCTCGCGTGTTCGCGGCGCTCGTCCCTGTGCATCTGGCAAGGAGGAAGATGAAGATGATCAAGACCCTGCTGCTGACCGGACAGAACAACCACGACTGGAAGCGTTCATCCCCGTTCTGCAAGAACCTCCTCGAGAAGTCGGGCAAATTCCAGGTGGACATGACCGAGGATCCGTCGGCTGCGCTGGCCGACCGCGAGAAGCTCTCGAAGTATCAACTGATTTTCCTCGACTACAACGGCCCGGCGTGGAGCGAGCCGGCCAAGGCGAACTTCGTCGACGCCGTCCGCAACGGCACCGGCGTGTGCATCGTCCACGCCGCCAACAACGCCTTCTCCGGCTGGAAGGAGTACGAGGAAATCTGCGCCCTGCTCTGGCGCGAAGGCACCGGGCACGGCCGCTACCACAAGTTCGACATCAAGGTCACCGACCCGGGCCACCCGATCACCAAGGGCCTGCCGCCCGTGCTCAAGGATCACCCGGACGAACTGTATCACCGGCTGGTTCACATGCACAACACGCCGCACCACGTCATTGCGACGGCGTATTCCGCGCCGGAAACGGGCGGGACGGGCAACGACGAGCCGATGCTGGTCGTGAAGACGTACGGCAAGGGCCGCATCTTCCACGACATCCTCGGCCACGTCTGGGAGGGCGGCGGAATGGACACGTTCGAGAGCCCGCACTTCCAACTGACCCTGCTCCGCGGCTGCGAGTGGGCCGCCACTGGAGCCGTCACCATCACTAAGGAGGACTGAAATGGCAGACGCGAAAGAGCTGTATCTGGCGGAAGTCGAGAAGACACGTCCCGAGCGGATGAAGTGGTGGCACGAGGCCCGGTTCGGGATGTTCGTCCACTGGGGCCTGTACGCGCAGGTGGGGCGCAACGAGTGGGTGATGAACATCGAGTGCATCCCGAAGGAGGAATACGAGAAGTTCGCCGAGACGTGGAAGCCGAAGCCCCGCCCGATGCGCGACTGGTGCAGGCTCGCCAAGAAGGCCGGGATGAAGTACATGGTCATGACGACCAAGCACCACGAGGGCTTCTGCCTGTGGGACACGAAGATGACCGACTACAACGCAATGAAGCGCGGCCCCGGCCGCGACCTCGTCCGCGAGTACGTCGAGGCCTGCCGCGAGTTCGGACTCAGGATAGGCTTCTATTACTCGCTGATGGACTGGCACCACCCGGACGGCGCACGGTGCAAGGTCGACGAGGCGGCCCGCCGCCGGTTCTGCGACTTCACCCATGGCTGCGTCAAGGAACTCATGTCCAACTACGGCAAGATCGACGTCCTGTGGTACGACGTATCGTGGCCGCTCGACAGCCCGGAGAAGTGGGAGAGCCTGAAGATGAATAAGATGGCGCGGGCGTTGCAGCCGCACATCATCATCGACGACCGCTCGCAGCTTCCCGAAGACTTCTCGACGCCCGAAGGCCACGTGAATCCTGCCGAGGCCGGACGCGGCTGGGAAGCGTGCATGACGTTCAACGATACCTCGTGGGGCTACATGCCCTCCGCCGCGCCCGACGCGGTCACCGCGCGCGACATCCTCCGGATGCTGAACACGGCCGCGGCCAACGAGGGTAACCTGCTTCTGAACATCGGCCCGGCGCCCGACGGCTCGGTGCCCGAGGATGCCGTCGCGCCGCTCACCGCCGTCGGCAAGTGGATCGCCGCGAACAAGGAAGCGGTCATCGGCAAATTCGACCGGGGCGGACTCAGCGGCACCGCCTGCGGCTGGTTCACTCGGAAGGGCAACGTCGCCTATTTCTGGTGCAAGAACTGGCCGGGCACGAGCTTCACTCTCGGCGGCTACACCACGAAGCTCAAGAAGGCGTCGCTCCTTGTCAGCAAGAAGCCTCTCAAGTTCGAGCAGAAACCATACCAGATCAAGTTCAGCGGACTTCCGAAGATCAGTCCGGACAAGTTCGCGGGCATCACGGTCATCAAGCTCGAGTTCGAGGCCCCGCCTGAGGTAAAGTGGGGCGCGACCACGATGAACTTCGAGACCCTGGACATCAGTTAGTCCCTTTACGTCTGAAGGAGTGAATCACGATGGCGGACGACAAAGCGAAGTACGAGGCGGAAGTCGCAAAGACGCGGACCAAACGGATGAAGTGGTGGCACGAGGCCCGGTTCGGGATGTTCGTCCACTGGGGCCTGTATTCGCAGCTCGGCCGCCACGAGTGGGTCATGAACCGCGAGCGCATCCCGCTGGCCGAGTACGAGAAACTGGCGGACACGTGGAAGCCGAAGCCCCGCCCTATGCGCGAGTGGGCACGCCTGGCCAAGAAGGCCGGGATGAAGTACATGGTGATGACGACCAAGCACCACGAGGGCTTCTGCCTGTGGGACACGAAGCAGCACGACTACAACGCGGCGAAGCGCGGCCCGGGCCGCGACCTCGTCCGCGAGTATGTCGAGGCCTGCCGCGAGTTCGGCCTGAAGGTCGGCTTCTACTACTCGCTGATGGACTGGCATCATCCGGACGGCGCGATGTGCGCCAAGGACGAGGCCGCGCGGCGCCGCTTCTGCGACTTCACCTACGGCTGCGTCAAGGAACTGATGTCCAACTACGGCAAGATCGACATCCTCTGGTACGACGTCTCGTGGCCGCTGGACAGCCCGGAGAAGTGGGAAAGCGTGAAGATGAACAAGATGGTGCGCGAGCTTCAGCCGGACATCATCATCGACAACCGCTCGTGGCTGCCCGAGGACTTCGGCACACCCGAAGAGCACATCCACGCCGAGGAGGCTGGCCGGTCCTGGGAAGCCTGCATGACGTTCAACGGCTCATGGGGCTACATGCCGTCGTGCATCGACTGGCGGCCGGTCCGTGAGGTGCTCGACATGCTGCGCCAGGTCACCTCCGGCCAGGGCAACCTGCTCCTGAACATCGGCCCGAAGCCGGACGGCTCCGTGCCCGAGGAAGCGGCCGAACGGCTCGTGCCCGTGGGCAAGTGGCTGGCGAAGAACGGCGAGGCGGTCTACGGCAAGGTCGACCGCGTGGCTTCGCTCGAATGGGTGCCTACCGGCCAATGCACGCAGAAGGGCAACACCGTCTACTTCTGGTGTAAGCACTGGCCGGGCGGCGAGCTCGTCCTCGGCGGATACCAGACCCGGCTCGCCAAGGCTTCTTATGTGGCGACCGGCAAGCCGATCAAGTTCGAGCAGACTGAGAACCGCATCGTCCTCAAGTCCCTGCCGAAAGCGAACCCGGACAAGATCGGGGGCGTGTGCGTCATCAAGCTGCAGTTCAAGTCGCCCCCCGTGCAGAAGTTGGGTGCAGGCTGCGTGCTGCTTTGATCGGGTCTGGGCCGGTGTTCTTGCCTGAATCAGAACGGAGGCGGGCCGCGAGCCCGCCTCTTTTCCTTGATTCAATTTGAGAATTCAATTTGAGCTTGACATAAGCCCTTTGCTGCGCTCAAATAATGGCCGGTTCAGTACGTCAGGCGCGGTCAAAGGAGTGAGACATGACCACAAAGCGAGACATGGTGAAGGAAATCTCCGAGAAGCTGCAACTTGCGCAGGTCGACACCAAGAACGTCGTGCAGAGCGTGTTCGACAACATCATCGACATCCTGGCCACCGAAGGGCGGCTGGAACTCCGTGACTTCGGGGTCTTTGCGGTAAAGGAACGGGCCGCCCGCAAGGCCCGCAATCCCAAGACCGGCGAAGTGGTGATGGTTCCGCCCCGCAAGGTAGTGACGTTCAAGCCCGGAAAGCTGCTCCAGGAAAAGATCGGTTCTGTTCCTTCCGCTCCGCCGTCCGGAACCGAGCCAGGTTGACGCCCGTTCCGGCGTCGCGGCTCCCTGATGCCCTGAGCGACTCGTCTGGCGTCTCTCCTGCGCCTTGCGGCGCCGCGGTCTCGCGGCCTCCCGCATCTCCCGAAGCGCAAGCGCGGCTCACCGCTCAGGCCGCCCTCCGCGTGACCGGACGAAGAATTTCTCAGCCGCCTATTGACCCAGCCTCAGCAGGCGCATATCCTACCGGTAATTCCTGCTCGCCTGTGCGGAGCCGACACAAGAACAGCACCAAGCCGATGACTCCGTTGGGCGCGGGGCAAACCAGGGAAGGGGCCGACAATGGAGTTGAGTCTGATCTACGCATTGATGGTTCTGATCCCGGCGCTTCTGCTCGTCATAATGCTTATGGCCGGCGGCGGCGGGGACGTGGACGCCGATACCGACCTGAACGTCGACCTGGACCACGAAGTGGAGCTTGGCGACACCGGCGGCCCGGGCCCTCTTGGCATCAAACTGATCCTGGCGTTCATCATCGGCTTCGGGCTGGGTGGATTCCTCGGCGTCTATTACGAGTGGATATTCCCGCACCTGCTCTCCGGTCTCATCGGCGGAGCCGTGATCTACACCGTCGTTTATCTGCTGTTGAAAGCTCTTTACAGGCAGCAGGCCAACACTCAGATCAGTGCCGCGTCCCTCGCCGGGTCACGCGGTGTCGTCACCCTCCGGATCGCCAAAGGCGCGGTCGGCGAAATCAGGGCCCTTGACCCCGGAACCGGCCATAACCTGCACCTGAGGGCCCGGGCAGCCAGCCCGGAACAGGAATTCGCGCCCGGCGAAGAAGTGCTCATAAAATCGGTCGGGATGGGCCTGGCCCAAGTCGACCGCCCGTCGAGAGCCTCCGGGTCGAGCGACGCCCAGTAACCCGTCAAAGGAACAAGGAGGAACACACATGCCAGTGCTTGTTATCAGTGCAGTCGTCGTCGGCTTCTTCGCCATCCTGATGCTCTTTGTGAACAACTACCTGAAGGCCGAGCCCAACGAAGCTCTCATCCTCACGGGCCGGAAGTACAGTACCCGGATCACGGACAAGAGCGGCCACGAGCAAGTCATCACCCGCGGCTGGCGGGCCATCGTCGGCGGGGCCACGCTCAAGATTCCCGTCATCGAGAAGGT
Source organism: uncultured Planctomycetota bacterium (assembly GCA_964466285.1). Classification (GTDB taxonomy): domain Bacteria; phylum Planctomycetota; class PUPC01; order PUPC01; family PUPC01; genus CAYXNI01. The sequence continues at coordinate 17,505 of CAYXNI010000002.1, forward strand.
CAGCCGCCTGTCTCTCGAACTGATGAACCTCGCGGACGTCAAGGTCGTCTCCGCGTACTCGAAGGAAGGCGTCCCCGTCACCATCGACGCCGTGGCTAACGTCAAGATATCGAGCGAGGAGGAGATGCTCGCCCGCGCCGTCGAGCGGTTCCTCAGCACTCCGCGCCAGCAGATTCACCAGATAATCAAGGAGACACTCGAAGGCCAGCTCCGTGACATCATCGGCGTCCTCACTGTCGAAGAGCTCTACCAGAAACGAGACATGTTCGTCAGCAAGGTGCTCGAACAGTCGGGCGATGAGCTGGCCAAGATCGGCGTCATCATCGACATCATCAACATCCAGGACATCCGCGACGACCGGGGCTACCTGGAGGCCCTGGGCATCCGCCGCACGTCCGAGGTGAAGAGAGACGCCGCCATCGGCCAGGCTCTGGCCGAGCGCGACGCCATGCAACAGTCCCAGACGGCCCACCGTGAGGGCCAGGTGGTCAAGGCCGAGCAGGAGCGCCAGGTCGCCGAGGCCGAGAAGAACCGCGACGTCGCCCGGATGAACTACCGCGGCGAGACCCTGGAGGCAGACAAGAGGGCCGAACAGCAGGGCCCGCTCTCCCAGGCCAAGGCCCGCCAGGAAGTCGTCCAGGAAGAGCAGCGGGTGCTCGAGGTCGAGCAGCGCGCCAGGATGAAAGTACAGGAGGCCCGGGCCGGGGCCGAGCAGCAGCGCTACAGGGCCGAGGTGGTCGTCCCCGCAGAGGCCGAGAAGCAGGCGGCGATCCTTCGCGCGGAAGGCGAGGCCGCCGCCGTCATCAAGCGAAAGGACGCCGAAGCGAAGGGCATCCAGATGGTGCTCACCGGCGAAGCCGAAGGCCTCCGCCAGAAGGCCGATGCCTGGAACCAGTACGGCAAAGCCGCCCAGCTCAACCTTATCCTCCAAGCCTTCAAGGCCGTCGCCGCACGCGGAGCCGACGCTATCGGCCAGATAAAGTTCGACAAAGTCGTCGCCATCGACGGCGGCGGGGACAAAGCCGGCGACAGCGCCGTCAGCCGCCTGATGACCGCTGCCCCCGGCGCATTGCTCCGGTTCACCGAGCAGTTGAAGGGCATGACGGGCATTGACCTCGAAAAGCACCTCAAAGACGTGCTCGAACAAAAAGAAGACAAGCCCAGGGCGCCGAAAGAGGCAGCCGACAAGACCACCTGAGCTCCCGAGCGCGCCCGCTCCGGCGCCCGCAGGCGCCCAGCAAGAGAAGCCTGACGGCGGAACCGCTGTTTTCTTGCCGGAATATCCCCGCGCGGACGGTATAATCCTGCGGTGAGAAACAAGCCTGCAGGAGGGTGAGGTCGTGAGGCATTGGGTCTTGCTGTCGGTCGTGGGCCTTGTCTTTCTCCCGGCCCTTGCGTCGGGCGACACACTCCGCCTGGCCAACAGCGGCAAGGTCGCCGGAACCATCACCGAGCTGAAGCTCAAGATCGGCCCGCTCGAAAAGGCCTTCTCGCGCGACGGCATCCGCTCCATCACGTTCGACAAGACATCGTGTCAGGTCATCGGCTCGGACGGGACAAAGTACATCGGCAGCCTCGATTCCGTCGCCATCCGATCCGGCGCGGGAGAGTTGAACTTCGACGGCAACTCGGTGAGGGGCGTCGAGTTGGAGACCGAAGCCGGCAAGCCCGTGGAAGAGCCCCCGGCAGCCCCGCCCGCCGAGTTGCCTCCGACGGTGGTCCATGAGAACCGGATGCCGGAGGCTCCGCCTCCGCCGCTATCACCCGAACAGAAGAGGAGGTTCCAGGGCCTCCTCAAGAAGGCATCGGAGCTGCGGGACGGCGCCCTGGCACAGATCAGCCAGGCGGCCGGGGCCGAGTATGCCGTCATCAAGAAGGAGTACCTGGACAAGTGGAAGACCGCCTGCGCAGACATGGAGGCGCGGCGAAAGGAATACGCCAAGTACGCGGACAAGATGGCCGGCCCGGCCGACAACCAGCGGGATATCGGCACACGCGGCCTGGGGATCGGAATCGCGCAGTCCCGGACCGTCATCCCCCTGACCGGCCCGGGCGCGGACGCATACAAGGAGTACATGGCTGCCCTGGAGCGACGGGACAAGCTGGCGTCCGAAATCCGCGCCCGCCAGGCCACCGTCGACGAGAGGGCCGCCCTGCGCCGCGACCGCGTCCGTTCGTACTATTTCGCCATCTACCGGCAGCTCACCGCCGGCAAAGAGGTCCCCGTGGACGCCATGGGAAAGATTTTCGAGAAAGCCCTGAAATAGCGCCGCTCACCAGTTGAACTCGTACTGGGTGAGACACAACTCCCGCTGCATGGTCTTCAGTTCCTGTTGAAGCGTTTCGCCCACCGGCACGCCGTCCTGTCTCCGGACCTTCTCGATCTCGTATTCCTTTTCCCCCGCGGTCCAGATCCGCTCCTGTCCGAGCGCCCTCTTCGAGTCGCGCAGCGTGCGGCAAATCGCCCCGGCGGCCGCGCGGAATATATCAGGCTCTATGAAATGTGCGATGTCGATCGCAAGGAAGAAGTGCCCCAGTCCGTACGGCACCCGCGAGCCGTCCTTCCAGCCGAGTAGCGCCCTGGTGTGGTTGCCCCCCTGGAGCGCGGCCGACAGGATCTCGACCATCGTCGAGTATCCGTACCCCTTGTGCCCGCCCAGAAGCTCCCCGGTCCCGCCGAGGGGCAGGAGTGCGGCCGTTCCCGCCACGAGGTCCTTGAGCAGGTCGGCCGTGTCGGTGTGCGCGTCGCCCTCGCTGTCGATCGCCCAGCCCTCGGGCGTGGGCTTGTTCTCGCGCGCGAGCACCTCGATTTTGCCCCGCTGCGTGATGCTAGTCGCGCAGTCGATGACGAACGGGAATGGTTCGTCGGTCGGGCAGCCGAACGTGATGGGGTTCGTCCCGAGGAGCGGCTCGACCCCGAACGTCGGAGCGACGCTCGGCCGCGCGTTCGTCATCGTCAGCCCCGCCATTTCTTCGCGGGTGGCCATAAGGGCGTAGTAGCCGGCGATGCCGTAGTGCGTCGAGTTGCGGACGGCGACGGCCCCGAGGCCGTACGTCCGGGCCTTCTCGATGGCCATGCGCATCGAGCGGACGCCGATCACGTGGCCCATCCCGTGTCCGCCGTCGACCACGGCCGTCGCACCGCGGTCGCTCACCACCCGGAAATCCGTCTTTGCGCGCTGGATGCCCGCCCTGATGCGGTCGTAATACATCTTCAGCCGGCCGACCCCGTGCGACTCGATGCCTCGGAGGTCGGAGGCGATGAGGACGCCGGCGCAGACGTCCGAGTCCTCGGCTGGCACCCCAAGTCCGACGAACACGTCCATCATGAAGCGACGCAGCGTCTCGATCGGCACGTAAACGGTGTTGGCGGTCATTCTTTTCCTCGGAACCAAAAGGGTCGGTGCGGATGGCTAGTATACCTGTCTGTTTCGCTTCTGCAAGATGGGGCGGCGGGCCGGGTGGACATCAACAGTCCGAGCAGGGGCGATGTCGCGCGGCAAAGCCGGCACCCGATGGCAGGGGCGGTTCAGGAACCGCTCCTACGGGCCGTGCGCGCGTCTGCAATATCGCCTCCTCCCGGTCCGGCGGCTTTGCACGGTTGTCGCGCTGCTGGTAGAATGAGGGCATGAAGAATCGCCCGGCGAAAGCGGCCCCGGAAGCCGATCTGCGCTCGTTTCTGCCGATGACCCGCGCCGAGATGGCCGCACGCGGATGGGACGAGCTTGACATCCTGCTCGTGAGCGCCGACGCGTACGTGGACCATCCCGCCTTCGGCGTCGCCCTGATCGGCCGGCACCTCGAATCGAAAGGCTTTCGCGTCGGGATCATCGCGCAGCCGGACTGGCATGCCCCGAGGTCAGTCACGACGCTCGGTCGCCCGCTTCTCTTTGCCGGCGTGGGAGGCGGCGCGGTCGACTCGATGCTGAACCTGTACACGGCCAACAAGAAGCGGCGGTCAACCGATGACTACTCGCCCGGCGGCCGGAACGACCGGCGGCCGGCCCGCGCGACGATCGTCTACGCGAACCTGCTGCACCAGGCGTTCCCCGGCCTGCCCGTCGTGATCGGCGGGGTGGAGGCGAGCCTCCGCCGCCTCGCCCATTACGACTACTGGGACGACCGCGTCCGCTCCTCGATCCTGCTTAGCAGCGGCGTCGACCTGCTCGTCTACGGCATGGGCGAGCGGGCAATTCTCGAGGCCGCCCGCCGGCTCAGGAGCGGCGCACGAAGCGGGCTCCGCTTCATCCCAGGCACCGCGTTCGCCGGGACGGAGTCCGGCCTGCCCGGCCCTGAGCGGACGACGTGGGCGCCGTCGCGCGAGGACATCGAGCAGGACGCCGGGAAACTGATCGAGGCGACGCGCCTGGCGCTTGAGCACGCGGCGCCCGGCTCCCGAAACTACCTCGCCCAGCGCGACGGCCGCCAGCTCGTCATCGTGACCGAGCCGCAGCGGCCGCTCGCGACGGCCGAGCTCGACGCGCTGTACGAGCTGCCGTTCACGCGGCGGGCGCATTTCACGTACGAGGAGCCGGTGCCGGCGCTCGAGCCGGTGCGGTTTTCGATCACCGTGCACCGCGGCTGCTACGGCGGCTGCACGTTCTGCGGGCTGGGCCTGCACCAGGGCAAGGTCATCCAGTCGCGGTCGGTCGGGTCCATCCTCCGCGAGATCGCCAGGCTCAGCGAAATGCCGGGCTTCAAGGGCGTCATCACGGACCTGGGCGGGCCGACGGCGAACATGTACGGGACGGGCTGCAGGAGGTTAAACACGAAATCCGAAGCTCGAAATCCCAAACAAATTCAAAATTCGAATGACCGAAATGCAAAACAACTCGGCAACGGCACGGCGCCAGTGTGCAAGCGCACAAGTTGCCTGTACCCGAAGCCGTGCGCAAACCTCGAGACGAGCCACAAGGCGTTGCTCCGCATGCTTGAAGCGGTCCGAGCAGCGCCGGGCGTGAAGCGTGCGTTTATCGCGTCGGGCGTGCGCCACGACCTCGCACTGCTTGACCCGCGCTATATCGGCGAGCTGGCCGCGCACCACACCGGCGGGCACCTGAGCGTCGCGCCCGAGCACAGCGTCAGCCGCGTGCTGAGGCTGATGGGCAAGCCGGGCATCGGGGTGTTCGAGAAGTTCCGCGAGCGGTTCGCGGCCGCCAGCCGGGCGGCGGGCAAGGAGCAGTACCTGGTCCCCTACCTGATCTCCAGCTTCCCCGGCTGCAGCGAGGCCGACATGACCGAGTTGCGCGACTACCTCCGCAAGACCGGGCTGCGGACCCACCAGGTGCAGGACTTCACGCCCACGCCTGGAACGATGGCCTCGGCAATGTACTACAGCGGGCGGAGCCAGACAGGCGAACGCATCCCGGTCGCGCGAACTTCCCGCTCCCGGCGGATCCAGCAGTCCTACCTCAAAAGACCTGCGAAGGCGCGCCGGTGACGACGGTCCCGGCAGCTTTCAGCCCTGGTCCCCTTCGCTTTGGTCTTTCTGCCGCAGGGAGCGGATCAGGGAGTAGAGGAAGACGCCCAGGATCACCGCCCAGCAGCCACGACTCGATGTACACGTAATAGATGAAGATGACAATCGGGCCGAAGATCCCGATGACGCCGCAATACTTGATGAAGCGGTTCTTGTTCCACATCGTGTGGAACATGCCCGGGGCGGTGCTGTGGCCGAACCCGCCGCCCACCCGGCCGATGGTCCATTCCACCCACATGAGCGGCAGGCCGAGGAGCAGCAAGGAAACGAAGTAGGGGATAAGGAACGCGCCGCCGCCGTTGACCGCGCACTTGCCGGGGAAGCGCAGGAAGTTTCCGAGGCCGACCGCGCTGCCCGCCACGGCCAGAATGATGCCCAGCCGACTTCCCCACTTTTCTCTGGCCACCCCAGCCTCCCGGAATCGCGGGGGTATGCTCGCGAACGTGGATTCAGGCGACCGAAGCGGGCCGGCTCGAAACCCGTCAGAACTCGGGCGGCGGCTCCTTAGTCACGGGGGCGGAGCCTCCTTTCCCAGGCGCGGGCGCTTCCTTCTCAGGAGCCGGAGCCTCCTTCTCAGGAGCGGGCTCTTCTTTCTCAGGAGCGAGCTCTTCTTTCCCTGGTGCAGGAGCTTCTGGCAAGACTGACTCGGCGGCCTCCTGCCGGTTGATCAACTTCTCAAGATTGGACGGCGGAATGGCCGCCCCCTTCAGCTTCTCGGCCGCGAACGTCCGCAGGTCCACGTTTCCGCTCTTCTGGATCTCCTCCATCAACGCCACCACGTCGGGCGGCGTCGGCGTGCCCGGGCTCATCATCGAGCCGATAGCCTCAATGCAGGCGTTCCGCTCGGCGGGCGGCGTCGCACCGGCGTGGAAGATGTCAATGAGCCGCGGGATGAGCGCCGTGGCTCCGGCCTTCCCGAGCGCCGCCGTCGCGATGACCCGGACGTGCGGGTCGGCGCTGTCCAGAGCGCCGGTCAGCGGCTCCTTGATCGCGGCGAGATGCGGGGAGAACGGCGAGCCGGACCGCGGGATCTCGGCGATGGCGTCTGCACCCATGCGCGCGTACTGGACGGACACATCCCTGCCTTCGCCGGATGTCCGCGACCCGAGAATGGCCTTCGCAATCTGGCCGGTGATCTGCTCCTCTCCTGACTTCAGCGAGAACACGCCCGCTGCCTGGTCTCCGTACGTCTGCCGGGCGACCGAGGTGTCCTCTTCGCCCGTGAACACCAACACCGGAACGGAGCCCGTGACGGGGTCTTTTTGCAGGGCGCTGATGGCGTCGGACATCTCGCTATCGGCAATGATCAGGTCTTTCGGAGGCAGTGAGCGCGCAGCGGACACCGCGGCGTCCGGGCTGCCGGCCGAGTAAGCGGTGTGGCCGGCGTTGCGCACGATCTCCCGCAGCAGATTCACGGTCTGGTCATCTTTGCCCACGATCAGAACGGTTGATACGCCCCTCTCGGTGACGGCTTGGCCTAGGACCTCGACCACCGTCTTGGACGAGGCGAAATCTGTGACGGGCCGGACCCGGACGAGCGTCGCCGCCGCGCTGTATCGCACGCCCTTGTCCCGGTTCCCGAGCGCCATGATCAGCGGGTTGTCCTGCAACAGAGGGGCCGATTCCTTCTTCTTCTCCATCACACTTTCGGCCTCGGCCTCGGCCTCCCGGCGTTCCATCATCTGCCGGCGCGCCGTGTCGATCAGATAGTTGAGCGTCTCGCGTTCCGCCGGGTTCACCTCACGCGCGGGCGCGGACTTGGGCGTCGTAACCTTTTTCTCCGCTTCGACCTTTCCGGGGAACAGGGCCGCCACGTCGATCTCGACGCGCGGACGCGACGCTGGCGCGTCCGCCGGAAGTCGAGGTGCACGCTCTCCCGATGACGACGACGCCCGCTCGGTCCGCGGCGTGACGATGATGACGGACGGCCTCAGCGGCGCGAACATCTCGGGCGGAGTCGAATAGACGTTGAGCTCGGGGCTGGCGGTCACTGCCAGGTCCCCGATAACAGCCGTAGCCAGCGCCGGGTCCTGATCGTGGAGCTGCAGGCTGAGCGCGCGGTAAAAATGCTTCTCGCCAGAAGACCGCAAGGTAAGCAGGACGTCCCGCACCCTGGCCACCCGTGCGAGCAGCTCGCGTTCCTCGAGTTCCGAGAGTTTCATCTCCGGCATGGTTCGGCCCATTTCCAGCCGCCGCTCGACAAGGCTGATCTCCTTGTGATACGTGCTGATAAGGTACGGCAGCACCGGGTCATAATCCGGGTTGGTCTGGAGAGCATCGACCAGCACGTTGCGTGCCATGGACACGTTGTAAAGGAAATCGGGCACAATCTGGATGACGAGCCGCTTTTCATCCGCAGACCAGTTCCAAATGGCATGGCCGAACCGGCTGGACCGTCGGACGGAGGGGTCGCCGTAGTAGTATAGCCGCGCGAGGTGGAACAGTGCGGCCTCGGGGGCCGAGTCGGGCACGACCGCATACCGGCGGATCTTGTTCAGGGCGATCTGAGCGACGGAACGGACGGACTCCTTCGTGTCGCTCTTGGCGGCGCGGACAAGGTAGGGCACCGCCAGCGGGTCTCCGATCTGGCCCAGGATGAAGCAGATGTCTTGCCGGAGGGGCATGCTGTCGGACCGCAGCGCAGCGGCCAGAGGCAGAACAGCTTCTTCGCCGATGCGAATGAGCGCGACCGTCGCCCGAACCCGGTACTCTTCGTAATCCGGGGCGTCGGTGACGAGGAGCCGCTGAACGAGCGGCGGGACGGCGTTGCGGCCGGCGCTCGTCAGTTCGATGTAGATCCGGGCCCGCTCTTCGTACTCGCTGGTGCCAAGCCGCTTGACCAGCTCGGCGATCCGCTCCTTGTCGCTCAACCGGATCTTCTCGGCCTCCGCCGCCAGTTCGAGCAGCTTGAACACGTTGGCGCGCATCTCGGGCGTGCCTTTGGTCACAGCCTGCAAATAGAATTGAATGTCGGCCATGTCCCGAAGCTCCAGCGCCTCGGCGGAGGCCGGGCTGAGTTTCAGCACTTCTTCGAGCTGTGTCGCCGCCTCCCGGTACTGCTCGTTCTCGAACGCTTTGACGGCGTCGGCGAAGTGCCGCTTCATCTGCTGGATGCGTTCGTCCGTCTCCTGGGCGCGAGCGACGCACGCGAAAGCGAGAACACAGACAACGCCCAGGCCGGCCCATTTGCGGTTAAGCGGTGCGGTCACGGTTCGTCCTCCACTTAGTACTGTTCGCTGGCGATCAAATCCTCGTAGGACTCGCGCTGGCGGATCACGCGGGCCGAGCCGCCGTCAATCATAACCTCGCAGGCCCTCGGACGCGAGTTGTAATTTGAGCTCATGCTGTAGCCGTATGCCCCGGCGGAGAACACGGCCAGGAGGTCGTCCTGCCGAACGGGCGGCAGCGGGCGATCCTTGGCCATGTAGTCGCCGCTCTCGCAGATGGGCCCGACCACGTCGACGACGACGCGCCCGTCGGTCCGCGCGTCCAGGGCCTCGGCCCCGAACGGGACAGGTTCGCCCGACTTGACCGGCCAAATGCGGTGGAACGAGTCGTACAGGGCGGGCCGGATCAGGTCGTTCATGCCGGCATCGCAGACCACGAACGTCTTGACGCCGGTCTCCTTGACATATTGGACGCGGGTGATCAGGACGGCCGCGTTGCCGACCAGGTAGCGGCCCGGCTCGAGGATGGCCCGACAGCCGCTGCGCCGGATATAGGGCAGGATCGTGCGGGCATAATCGGCCGGCGTTGCGCTCTCACCGCCCCTGTATTCGATCCCGAACCCTCCGCCGATGTCGAGCCATTCGATCCGGTGGCCCCGGCTTCGGCAGAACTGTATGAATGGAACCACGCGCTCGAGCGCCCGGCCGTAAGGCTCGGGGGTCCAGACGGGCGAGCCGATGTGGATGTGGACCCCGACCAGCCTCAGCATCGGAAGAGCTTTCATGCTGTCCATCATCTGCACGGCGCTGTCGAAATCAATGCCGAATTTGTTCTCCCTCTTGCCGGTGGTAGTGTGCCGGTGCGCCCCTGCGTCGACATCCGGGTTCAGCCGCAGGGCGACGGCAGCCTCGATGCCCAGCCGGTCCGCCACTGCGCTGACCCGCTCCAGCTCCGGCCTCGACTCCACGTTGAGCATCAGGACGCCGGACTTCAGGGCGTATTCAATCTCGGAATTGGTCTTGCCGACGCCGGCATAGCAGACGGTGCGTGGATCGGCGCCGACCTTCAGGACGCGGAACAGCTCGCCGCCGGACACAATGTCGAACCCCGCCCCCTCCTCCTTGAGAAGCTTGCAGATGGCCAGGCTGAAGTTGGCCTTGACGGCGTAGCAGATGAGCGGGTTCGCCTCGGCGAAAGTGTCCCGCAGCGAGCGGAAGTTCTGACGGATCGCGGCCGCACTGTACACGTAGACCGGCGTGCCGTGCTCGCGAACCACCTCGGCGACGGGCACGTCGCCGCAGAACAACTGCCCCTCCCTGTAAAGAAAGGACCCTTCCATCCTATCTCCATTCGAGGCGGAACACTTCACCGGCACCCATCTGAACCTCGTGAGCCTTTTCCCTGACGTCCGTAAGGACAACCCTGTCGATCCGCTTGCCATCCACAAACGTGCCGTTGGAACTCAGGTCCTCGACCTCGATGCTGTTCGCGTTATGGAAACTGATCTTGAGGTGCTTGCGTGAAACGGTCTTCGAGCCCGACTCCGGCTCTTCCCCGCCCTTCTCGCTGCCGGTCCAGTTCTTGCAGTTGCGCAGCGAGATATCGCAGGACCGGCTGCGGCCCACCACTACGGACTTGCCGTATTCGAGGGGGAACAATTCGCCCTGCACCACACCCTTGATGCCGACCAGCACGGGGCCCTGACCGCTCATACTACCCTCCTTCTCCGTTGCGGAACTTGCGCAAACCACAGCAGGGCGCCAAACGGACCTGTCCAAGTCCCTGAATGTTAGCCGAACCTTCCGGCCAATTCAAGAGAATTGTTGCCGTGCCGGCACACGGGCGCGCCGGACGCGCCGGGGGGAACATGCTGAATCCTTCGTGCCTGTCTTATCGTTGAGATGAAGAGAACGGACTCTCAGCGGGACACAGGAGCCCCTCGTACACCTTCTCGACCTGCTGCGCCTGGGTCACGGGATCGAACCGGCGGAGCGCCGTCTGCCGCGCCGCTTCGCCCATGCGGTTCCGCAGGTCCTTGTTCCGCGCCAGCTCGATGATCGCGTTCGCCAGGTTTTCGGGCGTGTCGTCAATCACCAGGCCGGTCTCGCGGTCCGCGACCAGTTCGGGCAACATGCCCCGGCGGGCTGCGATGATTGGCGTGCCGACCGCCATCGCCTCCCGCACCGCCCGGCACGAGCCGTCCGTCCCAGGCATCAGGAACACCTTCGCGTCCAGCGCCCGCAACGCGGCGACGTAGTCGTCGCCACGAAGGTAACCTGGGAACACCACGGCGTCATCGAGGCCCCGCTCGCGTGTGGGCCGGACAACCACGCTCTCCATCTCTGTGCCGCGGCCGATGACCACCAGCTTCAGGTTTGGCACGTCGCGCCGCGCGATGGCGGCCGCGTCCAGCAGCACGTGAAACCGGCGGTGCCGCTGAATCCGCGCGGCAATACCCACCGCGAAGTCCTCGCTGCCCAGGCCCATGAGCGCGCGCATGTCTGGGAGCTTCCGCGCGGGGTCGAACCGGGCCAGGTCCACCGCCGTATCGACCAGATGCACCCGGTCGCGCGGGAGCCGGAACCTCTTCACGTCCTGCTCCAGTGCGGCCCGCGACAACTCGATCAGAGCGTCCGTCCGCCCGGCGAACAGATACCGGTTGCGGACCGACCTCTCCATGGGGACCGCAGCGTGGTTCGTCCGCACGATCCTGGGCCGACGCTTGCAGTACCGCACTGCGTGCACCGCCGTCACGTGATCGTTCAGCAGGTTGCAGTGGATCAGTTCGATGTTGTGTTCGTCGATGTACGCGCCCAGCCGGTGGATGTCGCGCCAGAGGGTCAGCCAGTTGAAATGCTTCGGCAGCCGGATCTCCGTGGTCGT
>CAYXNI010000003.1:0-4722 GCA_964466285.1 uncultured Planctomycetota bacterium
GAGTTGCAGAGCAAGGTGTTCCGGGAGTTCACGGTGGGCCTGCTGCACGGCCGGATGACGGGCGAGGAGAAGGAGCGGGCGATGTCGGCGTTCGTGCGTGGGGATTTGCAGGTCCTGGTGTCGACGATCGTGATCGAGGTGGGTATCGATGTGCCGAACGCGACGGTGATGCTGGTGCTGCACGCGGACCGGTTCGGGCTGGCGCAGTTGCACCAGTTGCGGGGGCGGATCGGGCGCGGGGCGGAGCAGGCATACTGCCTGCTCGTGGGTGTGCCGAAGTCGGAGGACGCGAAGCAGCGGCTCCAGATCCTGTGCGAGACGACGGACGGGTTCCGAATCGCGGAGGAGGACCTGAGGCTGCGGGGCACGGGCGAGCTGTTCGGGACGCGGCAGCACGGGCTGCCGGACGTCCGGATCGGGGATTTCATCGAGGACATCAAGATGCTGGAGCTGGCGCGGGACGACGCGACGCGGATCGTCGCGGCGGACCCGAGGCTGGGGCGGCCGGAGCACGCGGCACTGCGACAGCGGATGCTTGAGCTGTATCGGGACCGGCTGGGGCTGATCGGGATCGGATGACGAACCAAGGGACGAGAGACCATCCACCGACTGACGGTGATGCAGGCCTCTCTTTACTCACCACTGATAGCTGACCGCAGGCAGGAGGGCAGTTCAAGTGGGTGTCAGTTCAGGTTCATGGCCGCGGCGAAGGCGTCTTTCATCTCGTCGATCGTGAGGACGGTGCCGGCGAGCAGGGCACGCCTGTTCTTCTGCCAAGCGAGGCGCAGAGCGTCGTTCCTCCGCGTTTCGTCATCGAGAACCTGTGTCTGTGTGGCCCGCACGGTCAACTGGAGTTCAGCGGACTGGAACTGGGCCTGCATCAGGTTGTCCTTGGTCGCTCTTATGGCCGCGTTGAGCGGGCAGTAGGGGTCGTCGAATTTCTGCCAGACCATGCGTTCGATTTCGGCCTTCTTGAACCCGGCCTTGGTTTCCTTGAGGAACTTTTCCCGTTCCCCGAGGCGAAGCCTCTCCCGCTCGAGGACCTCGGCCTGAAGGCGCTTGACCTTGGCCTCCGTCTCGGTAAGCCTCTCGCGGTACTTGGTCTTGAGCGCTTCCAGAGCCTTGTCCTTTTCCTTTCCGACAAGCTCCTGGCTGACTTCGTACAGCTTGTCGTTTTCTGCGAGTGCCTGCTTGAGGGCCGCCGCGTCGGGCTGGGCGGTCGATCCGATCGCGGGCGTGGTGCCAACTTCGGTGCTTGCCGTTCCGTCCGGGTCGGATCCCAGGCCCGCGGCCTCGGCTGACGTTATCCATCGGCCGTTGCGAAAGACGTGTCCAAGAAGCTCGTGTGCCTCTTTGGCGTGGCGGCCGTTGGGCTCGGCCTTCAGGCACAGGCGGACGAGTTCGGCGGCATCGGTCTTGAGCCCTTTGCCGAGGCACCACTTGGCCAGTTGGAGAAGACCGGCGGCGTCGTTCGGCCTGAGCTTCTCTCTTCTCTCCGCGAGTTCCTTTCTCGCGGACGCCAGGGGATCATCCACCATCTGGAGGGAGAAGACTTCTTCCCTCTGGAAGGTCAGTTGGCCGCCGACCGACTGGAACGTGAGGGAGACGAGCAGGCCGTTGATCGCGCGGCCGGTGTCCGTCTTGAGAACGACGGTGCCGCTGGCGAGCTCCAGATCGGCGATGGAGTTGCGAGGGACGGACAGTTCGCCGTCGTTAACGGCGATGGTGATCTTCTCGAGCGTTCCGTCCAACTTGCCGCCGTTGGCCAGCTGCAGGATGTCCGCCTGAGCGGCCGACGTGAGGAAACAGCTCAGCGCGGCGAGAATTGCCAACGTAATCGCACGCATCGATCCACTCCCAATCCTCCCATCCACCAGACGCCCTCACAAGATTGTAGCACACAATTCCGGCCGGCGCCTTCCGAAACCGGGATTTGCGGGGGAAAAAACAACTTTTTACAACTCTTGCTTGAACGCGGTGTCGTTCCGCGGGAGGCCGGCCTTCTTGCCGTCGGCCAGGAACGAGACCTGCTCCAGTGTCCCTTCGATCTGGCCGCCGTTCGCGAGTTTGAGGATATCGCCCCGGTCGACTGGCGAGAGGAGCAGGGCCGCGGTGCAGAACAGAACGGTGCGGATGAGCACGATTCCCCATGCCGTTGCGGCCTACTGAAGTGCCGCGTTATACGCGTCGGCCATGTCTTCCGCGCCGAGGTCCTTGCCTGAGAGCAAGGTCCGCTTCTGGTCCTGATATACCGCTTTGAGGGCCGACTTTATCCGAGTGCCACCGGCCGTGATCTTGTCGTAATCCGTTTGCATGCGGCTGGCGAGAAGGGCCTTTCGGGTCTTGGCGGTGGCGAGCGCCTCCCGGTCGGCCTCAAGGCCGTCGCCCGGGTCGGCGGCGGCTCCGGTGGAGCGCATGTATTCGCGGGCGTGGGCAGAGCGGTATCCGGCGACGGACTGGGCGGCCGCGCTGGCGGCTCGGCGCGCCGCTTCTTTCTTCTGGATGACGGCGTTGAGCCGCTCCATGTTGCTCGTGACTTGCTCCCACTCGGGCAGGTACTGCTTGCGAACGGCGTCGAGTTCACCTTGCGTGGTCGCGCCGGTCTTGGCCAGCGCGGCCTTGTAGAGCTCTTCATTGCGGGCAAAGGAGGCCTTGAGCGCGGCGACCTCTGCGTCGCTCAGGCCCGCAGGGGCGGTGAACTCCTGCGGCTTTTCTTCTTCCTTCGGCTCTTCCTTCGCGGCCCCGGCCGGCTCGGTCGCGATGGCCGGTCCCCCGGCGGGCCGCCCCTGTTGCGCGGCCTCGGGCTGAGTCAGCCACTGACCGTCGACGAGCACGTGGCCCAGCAATTTGTGGGCCTTCTCCGCCGTCTCGCCCTTGGGGTCGGCCTTCAGGCTGGCCTGGGCCAACTCGGCGGCCTCCGCCGCAAGGTCGTTCGCCTTGCACCATTCGGCCAACTCGATCAGGCCCTTCGCGTCCGTATCGGCGATCTTCGCCCGTCGGCTGGCGAGAAGCTGACGCTGGACATCCGCCAGGGGATCGTTGACGAGTTTGACGTCGGCGACGTCGGCCCGGGCGAACGTCAACGCTCCGCCGACCGTCTTCATCTGGATCGAGACCAGCTTGCCCTCGATTCTCCCGCCGGACTTCAGCGTGAGACTGTCCCCCGAGAAGTTCGAAACCCATACCGACGACAGGTCGTTGCGCGGGTAAGCGGCCGACTTGCCGTCCGCCTGGAAGCTGACCTGGATGACGGACCCGCTGATTTGGCCGCCCTCGGCCAGCGTCAGCGTGTCCGCGTCGGCGGGCCGCAGCAGCAGCAAGGCGGCGGCGAGGACAGGCAAAGTGGCTATCATGCGCATGCTCGTCTCCTCCAGGCAGAAAGCCTCATGTGGCCACTCAATTATAGCCTCATTTTTGGCCCGGGAACAGGAAAAGGCCCGGTCATTTCTGCATGAGCATGTCCTTGATCTTCATCAGTCGGCTGATGTTGCTGCGCTCCTGTTCGGAGATCTTCTGTTCGATGTCGCGGCGCTGCTCCTTGAGTTCGGGGATGAGGACGTGCTCGAGGGCGTTGCTGCGGCGGCGGGCGCTATCAAGCTCCCGGGCGAGGAGGAACAGCGAGCGCTCCACCTCGGCCAGCTCGAACAGGACGGACGGCAGCTTGCGCAGTTCTTCGAACGCGGCGTCGAGCTCGGGCGGGGTCTGTGTCAGGCTGTAGCGGTAGGCCTGGGGCAGGGCGGGTGGCTTGAACGCCGGAACCGCCACGCCCATTATGCGGCGGGACTCGATATGCAGCTCGGCCCCGGTCGCGTTCTGGCCGACGGCTTCGGCGACCGCGCCCTCCGGCGAGACCGCCGCCGCCAGGGTAAACCGGGCCAGAAGTTGAGGGAACTGACGGTCGAACCCGCGGCGGAGAACCCGGTACCGCTTGAGCAACTCGTCCACCTCGCGGATCAGGCCCTCGAGCTTGTCCTTGAGCAGCTTGTGTCCGCGCTGCGCGAGGACGAGGCGCTTCCGCAGCCGGAACAGCTCCATTCGGTTAGGGTTAATCTTTTTTTTCATGGCAATACAGACGCAGATTCACGCAGATTTGGCCAGGATTCACGCAGATCGGACTTGTCTGAACACCTTTTTTCATGGCAATACAGACGCAGATTCACGCAGATTTGGCCAGGATTCACGCAGATCGGACTTGTCTGAACACCTTTTTTCATGGCAATACAGACGCAGATTCACGCAGATCGGGCTTGTGTGAAGACCTTTCGCTTCAAGCTCATTCTCCGCCCGAAATTGATCAGCAGGCCGATCTCGATTCCCGTCGCCTTCAGATAGTTGACCAGTTGTACTTGGTGCGCCTTGTCCAAGTCTTCGACGGCCTTGAGTTCCACGATGACCTTGTCTTCGATCACAAAGTCCGCCACATAGTCACCCACCAAGTGGCCCTGATACCGTACCTGGATCGGCGCCTGTTGCTTCGCGTCCAGACACAGGGCCTTCATCTCGATGGCCATTGCGTTCTCATACACCTTCTCGGCGAACCCGAAGCCCAAGTCGTTATACACGTTATAGGCTGCCTTGATGATTCTATCCGTCAGGTCCGTGTGTTTGAAGTCGCAGTAGCTCTTCGCTGGCTGTCGCCTGTCCAATCTGTGTGAATCCGCGTTCCTCTGCGTCAATCTGCGTCCGCCTTGCTTCTCTGAGCCTTGCACCATTCCGCCCCTC
>CAYXNI010000003.1:4822-22946 GCA_964466285.1 uncultured Planctomycetota bacterium
CGATCTGCGTTACTCTGCCTTCATCTGCGTCAATCTGCGTCTGCCTTGCTTCTCTGAGCCTTGCACCATTCCGCCCCTCCGATCTGCGTTACTCTGCCTTCATCTGCGTCAATCTGCGTCTGCCTTGCTTCTCTCATCCTTCCTCTGCGTCAATCTGCGTCCGTTTTCATTTTTCTCTGGGTTTGTAATACTTCTTCAGCGTCTCTGGCTTGATGCGCTTGAGCTCGCTCGTGGGCAGGATGCCCAGCAGGTCCCAGCCCAGGCCGAGGCTTTCCTCGATGGACCGGTTCTCGTCGGGCCGCTGGGTGACGAACCGCTGCTCGAACTCGTCCGAGAGCCGCATGAACAGGATATCAATCGGCGACAGGGACGACTCGCCCAGCACCACCGCAAGTTCCTTCGCACTCTTGCCCCGCGCATACGCCGCGTAGAGCTGATTCATCACTTCCGAGTGATCCTCGCGGGTCTTGTCCTTGCCGATTCCCTTGTCCTTCAAGCGAGACAATGACGGCAGCACGTTGACCGGCGGATAGACGCCTTGGCTGTGAAGCGGGCGGTCCAGGAAAATCTGGCCCTCCGTGATGTAGCCGGTGAGGTCGGGGACCGGGTTGGTCTTGTCGTCGTCCGGCATGGTCAGGATCGGAATCTGTGTGATGGAACCTTTCTTGCCCCTGATGCGGCCGGCTCGTTCGTAGATCTGCGAGAGGTCCGTGTACATGTAGCCGGGGTAGCCGCGCCGGCCGGGGACTTCCTTGCGCGCGGCGGAAATCTCGCGCAGCGCGTCGCAGTAGTTCGTCATGTCCGTCAGAATCACCAGCACGTGCATGTCGAGCTCGAACGCGAGGTACTCGGCCGCGGTCAGGGCGACCCGCGGCGCGGCGATCCGCTCGATCACCGGGTCATCCGCCAGGTTCACGACAAGGACGGAACGCTCGATGGCGCCGGTGCGCCTGAAGTCCTGGATGAAGAAGTCCGACTCTTCAAAGGTGATGCCCATCGCGCAGAAGACGACGGCAAAACCGCCGGCGGCGGAAAGCACCTTGGCCTGGCGCGCGATCTGGGCGCCCACCGCCGGGTGCGGCAGGCCCGCTCCGCTGAACAGCGGCAGCTTCTGGCCGCGGACCAGCGTGTTCATCAGGTCGATCGTCGAGATGCCCGTCTGGATGAACTCGTTCGGGTAGTCCCGGGCGCAGGGGTTGATCGGGTTGCCGTTGATGTCCTGACTCTTGGTGGGGATGACGGGCGGCCCGCCGTCGATGGGCCGGCCCATGCCGTCGAACGTCCGTCCGACGATGTCGGGCGAGACGTCCATGCGCAGGCCTCGGCCAAGGAACCGCAGCTTGACGCGGCCCGGGGCGATGTCACGGGTGCCCTCGAACAACTGGACGAGCGCGGTGTCGGTGGTTACTTCGAGGACGCGGGCCAGGCGCTTCTCGCCGGTCTGGAGCTGGACTTCGGCCAGCTCGCCGTAGGTCACGCCCTCGACAGACTCCACCAGCATCAGCGGGCCGATGATGTCACGGACAGTCTTGTATTCTTTGGCCAAGGATATTCCCTTTCTCAGACAGCAGTCAGCCGTCAGCGCGCAGCAATCAGCCGTGACCTGTCACTGGTCACCGGTCACTGGTTCTCCGTTCAGGCCTCCTCTTCGCTCTCGCCGCTGGGGGCATGCTTCTTCGTCGCAGCCGCTATTTGCTCTTCGACCTCGCTGCGGATCTGATCCAGCTCGGCTATGCGCTCCTCGGGGATCAGCTTCGCGCGGGCGATCCGCTCGAGCACCGGCAGCTTCGTGAGCTCCTCGATATCGATGCCCGCGGCCAGGGCCTCGCGGCCCTTGTGGTGGTAGTGAAGAATCGCATCGAGCATCTTGAACTGCTTCTCGAGCGAGGTGTAGGTGTCGACGTCCATGAACGCGTTCTGGTGCAGGAAGTCCTCCCGGATCATCTTCGCCGCCTGCAGCGTCAGGCGGTCCGAGTCGGACAGGGCGTCCATGCCGACCAGCCGGACGATCTCCTCCAACTCGGCCTCGCGCTGGAGCAGGCTCGACGCCTCGGTCCGGTTCTTCTGCCACTGCGGGCCGATCGTCTCCGACACGTGCCGGTCCACCTCCCCGCGGTACAGCGAGTAGCTCGTCAGCCAGTTGATCGCCGGGAAGTGCCGCTGCGCCGCAAGCCGGTCGTCCAGGCCCCAGAACACCCGGACCACGCGAAGCGTCGCCTGGACGACCGGGTCGGACAGGTCGCCGCCGGGCGGGCTGACGGCGCCGATCAGGCTGACGCTGCCGCGGCGTCCGTCGGACCCGAGGCAGATGGTCTTGCCGGCCCGTTCGTAGAACGCCGCGATCCGGCTGCCGAGGTAGGCGGGGTAGCCTTCCTCGCCCGGCATCTCCTCGAGGCGGCCGGAGATCTCGCGGATCGCCTCGGCCCACCGGGACGTCGAGTCGGCCATCATCGCCACGTCATAGCCCATGTCGCGGAAGTACTCGGCCATTGCGATGCCGGTGAAGACGCTCGCCTCGCGCGCGGCGACGGGCATGTTCGAGGTGTTGGCGACGAGCACGGTCCGCTCAAAGAGCGGCCGCCCGGTCCGCGGGTCCTTCAGGTGCGGGAACTCGAGCAGCACGTCGGTCATCTCGTTGCCGCGCTCGCCGCAGCCGACGTAAACGATGAGGTCGGCGTTCGCCCATTTGGCGAGCTGGTGCTGGACGACCGTCTTGCCCGAACCGAACGGCCCCGGCACGCAGGCGGTTCCGCCCTTCGCGATGGGGAAGAGCTTGTCGAGGATCCGCTGTCCGGTCACGAGCGGTTCGGTGGGCGCGATGCGGCTGGCGATGGGCCGCGGCTCTCGGACCGCCCACCGCTGCAACATCTGGAGCTCGAAGGGCCCGGCCCCGGTCTCGATCACCGCCACCGTCTCGATGATGGTCGCCTCCTTCTGCCCGACGGACTTGACCTTGCCCTTCACTCCGGGCGGGACCATGATCTTGTGGACGATCGCCTGTGTCTCGTCGACGTGCCCGACGACGTCGCCGCCGACAACCTCGTCGCCCGCCTTGACGTCGGGGATGAAAAGCCACTTCTTCTCCCGGTCGAGATGCGGGATGTCGATGCCGCGTGTGATGAAGTTCCCCACCTGCGCCATGATCTTCTCGAGCGGGCGCTGGACGCCGTCGAAGATGGTGCCGATCATGCCCGGGCCGAGCTCGACGACGAGGGGCATGCCGGTCGGCTCGACCGGGTCGCCGGGGCCGAGCCCCTCGGTCTCCTCATAAACCTGAATGGAGAGATGGTCGCCTCGGATCTCGATGACCTCGCCGAACAGGCGCTGCTCGCCGCCGCGCACCACTTCGTGCATCTTGGTCCCTTCAAGACCGACCGCGACCACCAGCGGGCCGGAGACTTTTACGATCCTGCCGTGATTTGTCATCGTCTCTCAGGTTCCCTTCTTTTCGCCGCTTAGAACTCAGCGTCTCATGCGGCGGCCCTTCATTTCCCAAGCGGCTCCTCGCCCGATTCCAGCGAGCTCAGCAGATCCACGCCGGCTGCGCGCTCGATGCTGGCCCGAATCAGCTCGTGGCCGACGCCGCGGGCCTCGGGGCCGTCGGGCACGACGAGCACCGTCGCCCGCGCGTCCGAGCACACCTCCTTGAACTGCTCCATCACATGCACCACGAACGATTCCCCGCAGACGACAAGCCCGACGGCGCGGTCGGCCAGAACCGCGCGGAGCACGTCGACGAAGTTCAGCGGGCCCGCGTCCACCATATCGAACCCAATCGCTCCGAACGGCAGCGTCAGCCGCTCGGGCCCGACGGCCACCATCTTAGGCATGGACACCTCTCAAGCTACAAGCCACCAGTTCCGGACTGATCTTGCCGGCGAACCCGCCGAACACCGCCCGCAGGTTCCGGCTGTCGCGGAATGACTGCCACAGGTACACAAACACGCGCTCCACGCCGAACGGGACGTGCCAGGCCGGCTCCAGAATCCGTTCGAGTTCGGCGTCGAACCGCGCCGCGAGCCGCTGCACGGCAACGGCCCCCGCCGACGGGTCGAACGACTCCCCCGGCCCCGGCGGCACGAGCTCGCCCAGCACCCTGGCCAGGATGTCCATGCCCGACTCGGCCAGCGCCTCCAGCCCCGGCCCCGCGGCCGCCCGGCTCAGCAGGTGCTCGCGGATCGCCCCGGCCTCAATGCCCGACATCCTCGCCCGGACGACGGCCTCGATGGCGCCGTACCGGCGACGCGCCGCCGCCCATGCATCGAGCAACGGCGACCGAAAAGGCTCGACCAGACCCGGCCAGACCCGGATGAGCGCACCGTCCGACATCAGGTCGATCGTGAACGCCGGCAGCCGCCCGCCCTGGCTCGCGACGGCGACGGACTCCGAGAGCCCCGCGAGCGCCCGCTCAGCCGGATTCCCGCTCTGAGCCAGTCCGGACAGATAAGCGTCGACGCCATCTTCGGGCAGCCGGGAAAGCGCCACAGGCCGGCGTTGCGCACCGGCGTACTTCGACTTGAGATAGTTCGAAAGGTCCCGGAAGTCGTACTCCACCAGGAAAGGGTCGATGATCCGGGCGTCAGGGCATTGACGGCCGAACGAGCGCGCATAGTGAGCGAGGGTGGATTCAACCAGCTTGGCGACGTGCATGGCGTCCTCGGTCTCGCCGACGGCCAGCCCGGCGTAGACCGGGCTTCGGCGGACCCGAGAGAGGAGCTCGGCGGCCGACGGGGACGCCGTCACCGGCTCGCCGGGACCGCGCGGCGGGAGAAGGGACGTCTCCAGCGCCGCAACGACCCCGCTCGCGTAGCCCCATTCGCTCATCGCTTGCTCCGGTTTCAGGTTTCAAGTTTCAAGTTCAAGATCGAACTACTGACGGGCCGGTCCTCACCAACTTTAAACTTTAAACTTGCAACTTTAAACTATCTTTCCTTCTCCAAACGCCCGCCGTGCCATCTCGGGCATGAGCTCCTCCTTCACGTCGGCCAGCCACGTGTCGAGCGACAGGTCGATATCGGTCTTCTCGCCCTGGAGGATGAACCCGCCGCGGAGCGGCCGCGACTCTTCCGCCACCGACAGGCCGGCCCCTCTGTTCTGCTTCTTCAGTTCCGCCAGCAACTGCTCGATGGCCGCCCGGTCGGCCGCTGCGGCGACGACGGCGCCCGTCTCCCCGGCGACCGAATCCAGTTGCCGGGCCAGCAACTGGCGATAGTCGCCATCCCGTCGGCCGACGAAGCGCTCGACGGCGGCGTCGAAGAACTGGTTGAGGATTTCCGACTTCTGCACGAGCAGCTCAAGCCGGTTGGCGGCGTTCGCGGCTGTAACGTCGCGGTCGTGCTGCTGCCGGAGCCGGGCTCGGATTTCCGCCTCGGCCTTCTTGAAACGGGCGTCGTTCCCCGCCACGGCCTGGTCGAGCTGCTTCCGGGCTGCGGCTTCGCCGGCGCGCAGGACGGCATCCGCCTCCGCCTGAGCCGCTTCCAGTATGCGCGTTCTTATGTTTTCCAGCGCCATCCTTACCTCACGGCTTCAGAAGGGGGGCCACCTTGAGAACCGGCGTGATCTCGGTCGTGCCCGTGACCCAGAAGATCAGAAGAATAGCCGCCAGCAGCCCCACAACGGCGTACGTCTCGACCATCGCAGGCAGCAGGATCGAGCGGCCGGCTTCCTCCGGCTTCTTGGCGACGAGGTTGATGGCCGCCGCAGACGCCTCGCCCTGGGCGATTGCGCTGAACAACTCCACCAGCCCCATGACCAGTCCGATGAACATCAGCGCCAGCCCGGTCGACGGCGTGATGGTCACCTTGCCGCCCAACAGGCCCGACTGGATGGCAATGATGAACGCGCAGATGAACCCGTAGAACCCCTGCGTACCCGGCAGCGCCAGTAGGACGAGGAGCTTGCCGAAAAGCTCCGGCTTCTCCGACATGACGCCGGCAGCCTGGGTGGCCGCTATCCGAATGCCTCTGGCCGAGCCGATCCCGCCCAACACCGCGGCGCTGATCGCGCCCAGCGCCGCCCATGCAACACCCGACTCCAGAAAATGACGATAAAGCAATTCCGTAATGCTGTCCATCATTTCACCCCTTACTGGTTGTCCACCACCCGAACGGACTGCGGCGTGCCGAGCGGCACAAACGGCTGAGCGCCGCCCTCGTAAAACCGCGAGAAGAACTCCACAAAGATAAGACGGGCCGAGTGCACGAACGCTCCCAAAGCACTGATCAGCAGATTCAGTATATGAAACACGATTGCCGCCACAACGGTCAGCACCACGCCTGCGGCAAACGGCAGCGTTATGCCGACCATCATCCCCAGCATCTTGTTCAGAATCTGAGGAATGAGGGCTGCTATCATGTGGCACGACTGCGCCACGATGGCCGTGGTAAGTCCCAGCGCGAGAAGACGCGAATACGAGAGCGTGTCGCCGATGAACGACGTGGCCCCGTAGCTGCCCACGATGCCGTAAAGGCTTACGACGCCCGTGATCGCCTTGCCGAGGAACGTGGGCTCGCGTCGGCCCTGCGTGAGGACAAGTCCCACGGCGCCCACGCCCACCAGGGTCAGGCCAACGCGCCGCACGGCGGGCGGGAGCGGGGTGATCAGGCTCATCAGCACCAGAAGAAGCCCCGGCAGGAAGATGAGCCACAGGCCCCCGTCACAAAGAGCCCCGAGGCGCTCGCCCTTCCGCCACTCGCGGTACGCCAGGAGAATGATCGCATAGAACTGGTTCAACACGCCCAGGCCGAGAACGATGCCGAGCCCGAGGACGGGCTTCTTGATCGGGTCCAGCAGCGTCAGCCTGTTCGTCCACACGCCCATGAAGTTGCCCTTACCCAACCACTTCTCGCTCAGCAGGTCGCCGGCCCACGAACCGGTGACGACGCCGACCGCGACCGAAACGGCCCCGCCGATCGCGAGAAGCGTGAACAGACGGGCCAGGCCGCGGTTCTCGCCCGCCTTGTGCGCCAGCCACAAGCCCAGCCCCAGGAGCATCAGGCCGTAAATCACGTCACCGAAGCACATGCCGAAGAAGAGCAGCACGGTGAAGAAAATGTACGGGCTCGGGTCGAAGCCCCAGTAGTCGGGCAGCCCGAACATAGTCGTCAGGAACTGCGCCGGCCCGAACAGGCGAGTCTGGCCGAGCGAGACCGGGATCTTCTGGCCGGGAACCGGGTCCTCGGCGACCAGGCTGACGCCGGGGAACTCCCGGGCAAGCCAGCCCTCCAGCCTCTTCATCTCCCGCACCCGGACATAGCCCACAATGGTGACGATCCGCTTGGACACAAGCGTCTTGCCCGCCACCCGGCACCGCTCCAGCTCCGACTCCCAGTGTGCAAGCGCGGCGACCACGGCCCGGCGCTTCGGGGCGAACCGCGCGATCTCCAGCGCCGCATACGCCATCTGGGCCTGGTCGGCCGCGATGTCGGTCTCGAGCTCCCGGATGATCTCGCCGATCGGGCCTTCGCCTTCGCTCAGTCCGAGAGCCTCAAATCTCTGCGCGCCGAGCAGTTCGGCCACGGCCCGGTCGCTTTCCTTCAGCCAGGCCAGCGCGAGCAGCGTCTTGCCATCGCGGCTCATGAGCGGCTCGGCCGCCAGCAGTTCGAGTTTCTCCGCCGCTTCGAGAAACGCGGCGAGCCCCGCCGAGGGGATAGTGCCGAGGTCCGCCCGGCAGCGCGAGAGCGACGCCGGCGGGGCACTCGCCCCCACCCACAGCCGCAGCTGGGCAAGCAACGCCTCAAGCTGGCCGATCCGCTTGGCCGCATTGGCATGCTCGTGGTTGGCAAGAGTCAGCTTGCTGCAAAGGTCTTCTACATCGATTTCGCCGACGGCCCGGTCGAACTCCGAGCGGGTCATCTCCATGGGAACCGTGACAAAAGTCTCCGCGAAGGACCGTTTCCGCGGGGCAAAAGCGTCGAGGACGTCGAGTATCCGGGTGAGCTTGTGGACATTGTCCTCCACAGCGGCCTGGTCGGCCGGAGGAGGCTGCGCGTGGGGCAGCGGCTGGCCGCCTTCTTCGGGCCGGCCGGGGCCGGGCTGCCACGCCTCCTTCAGGTCGATGACGTGGGCCGCCTTCAGATCGGCAAGGCGGCGCACAAACCGGTCCAGTTCACCGCGTTCGAGGAGGAACCAAGTCCTTTTGAGCTTTTCGATCGCCATTCGAGTTCGGGCCGATACCTCGTAGCCTCTGGACTGCGTGCGGCTGTCTCCTGCTCCTCAGGAGCAGGCCTGCTCCGCAGGAGCACGTCTGCTCGGGACGAGCAGACTGACGCCGCTTTCCGCAAGTCGTCGGGTGCCGTCGGCGCTCCACGCCTCGGCAAGGCGGTCTCAAGCGACCGCACTCCATAGAAAGCCGTCACAACCCACAAAGAGAGACCTGAAGCAGCACTAGCGGTCAATCTCACGGATTCGGGAGTCGATCCACGCCACCACCTCTTCCGAGCGGTCTTTGCGGATTCCCTCGAGGCCTTCCCGTTCTTTGCGGAACCGGGCCTGGATCTCCCTCAGGGCCTGATCGGTTTCCGTCTTATACTGGTCCGCAAGCTGCGCTTCCACTTCGCCGATGCGGCGGCCGGTCTCGCCCGCCAGCTCGACCGCCTGCCGTTGGGCCTCGCGGTGCACTTCCTTTGCGCCGGTGCGCGCCCCGGCCAAGAGTTCGTCCGCCTGCCGTTCGATCCGGGCGACTTCATCAAAGATATTCTGGTCTTCCGTCGTCACAGCACGGTCGTCCTTCAGAGATGGAGCGATTCTATCGACTTGGACCGCAGGAATCAAGCAAAACCGCTCGGCAGGCAGGATACACGCTTTCCGTGGGCCTATGCACGCCTCTCTCCTGCACGGTGCACCCCCGCAAACGCACCTGTTGCTTCTCCCAGGTGCTCGGCTCACAGCTTGTGCACATCCCTCATCATGTTTGAAATGCGGCACTGCCGGCGCTACAATAGCCGTCGAGCTTCTGCGCATCTCGTGTGGGAAGCGGACATATTTTGAACCTATACCTGTCACGAGGGAGCCGAGCCTTGACACGGTAGTATATGCCGCCGGCCGCGTCGCGGCCGCGCGGATTTGCGAGAGTGTCAAGCGGCGCCCATGTGAATTGAGGGTTCTAGAATAAGTCTTCTCCACGGCTCGCGCGGAAGCTCTTTTTCTTTACGCCCGCGAGGCCGAACGACCGTGCAGTCCGTTGCGTCCTACGGGGATCGGGAGGTTGCGGTGGCGGTCAAGCTCGTCTGCTATGGCCCCTTCACGGAACCTCGTCGCAATGGCCGAGGCCGTCCGCCCCGTAAACCCACAAGGAAACAGATTTCACTTGACGCGCGTGGAGTGCTGCGATAATATTCAAGAGTACGGGCAGGGCGACAGGCGGCGGGCGCCGTCTGGCCTTGCCAGGGCTTGGCGAACATAATGAAAGGAATCTGTATGAAGAACTTCGTTGTTCTATCTGCTCTGATGCTTGCTTTCGTGGGCTTTTTGTTTGTCTCCAACCCGGCCCATGCATTCGTAAGCCTTGGCTCCGGAGATGCCAGTCTGTTGGGCGGCCCTCTGACCGATCCGGAAGACAACCTCGAACCGAACGAAAACTGCGGCGCCGGTACGGAGGAACAACTCAAGCCCAAGAACGCCACGTGGGTTAAGATGACATGTGCCCCCGCCAATGGGCCGGGCGAAATCGGGCATCAACAGCACCCGTATCAAAGTTGGGTGGGTTGCCCGGCATCCGCCATATTCTGGCACAAACCCGAGGGCAAGAAGTGGTACGTCGGCTTCAAAGATGGCGGTCATGGCGGACCGACCAGGGAAGCGCCGTACTACTGTGCCGTACAACTCGCGAAGCCGGTCGTCCTCACGCACTTTACGATCAACAACAGCCATGACATGCCTGAGCGCGATCCGAAGTCGTGGGCCGTCCAGGGATCGAACACCGGCAAAGACGGTGAATGGACGGATATCCTCGTGTGCGACGCCAAGGACTGGGATACATCGCCGTTCAAGCAGTATCCCCGCAATGAGACAGTGCTCTATACTTCGTTCACGTCAGCCAATATGGCGAAAACTGTCACCCCCAAGGACTTGGCCAAACTGGAAGCGAAGCTTGAAGACAAGAAGATAGAGAAGGCGGACTTCGCCGCGCCGAAGGCGTACACTTGGTTCCGTGTCGTGATCTATTCCTGCTTCAACGGCAATACGTCGGAAGTCTCCGATCCGAACGCGCCGCCGGGATTCGCGCTGGGCCAACTGGAGTTGTTCGGCGTGCCAGCGGGCAAATGACAGAACAGACAAGAGAGTGAGAAGACACCTGCAATCCGCGGGTCTCTGGTCCGAGTGCTGACAGCCTCATTGGTCAAACAGCCGCCTGACGTTGAAGTAACGTAGGGCGGCTGTTTTTGTTTATGGATGGAGGCCGCGAACTGAGCGCCTGCGGCTTCACGCTTCCCAGTCCCGTGAGCCAGGCGTAAAGGCAATACGCCCGCGGCGCGGTTGGCCGTCTCCAGCGGCCGATTCGAGATCCATGCCGGGTTTCTGCCGTGCCTATTTTCCGGCCGTCACGCTGAAGTCCCGCCTGCTGCGCACGGGGTCGGCGCCGGGCTTGACCAGCGTCGCCTCGGCTTCGTACTGCCCCTGTTCCTTCGGGATCTCGATTGAGAAGGAGAGCTTCTTGGTTCCCAAAGCGGGAATCTCGCACGGCAGCGATTTCTCCACAACCGTCTTCCCGTCGCGGACGATCCGGAACTGCACCGTACCCTTCCAATCCTCGTAGAGGTCGTTGATTGTGATGACGGGGAAGACGTTGATGGCGCCCGCCGGATACGTGGGCGCGTAGGCGTAGATCGTCAGTCCCACCGGCGCGAAGGAGTTGCGCACGTAGTCATAGAAGTGCGGCTCCCAGGTGAGCTTCTCCAAGTCCGCCCAGTGGTCGCTGGTCTGGCCATCGGGGCGCGAGTAGCCCAGGCCGCAGAATTCCATCACGGCCGCACATCCGCGATGGCATCGCCAGAACTCGGTTTCGGCCGCCAGGTACTGCGCATAGGTCTTCTGACGCAGGTGAGCCGGAATGCCCAGATTGTTGTAGAGTTCCGCGGTGAGTGTCGTAGGGCTGCCGTCCCGGTTGAGCCAGAGCCAGCCGTACTCGTTGAGAATGATGGCGTGCTTGCCCGTTTCCTTGAACTTGTTCCCGGTGGGCACCTTGGGAACGGCTCCCAGCCACTTGAGCTCGAATTTCTTATCTTTGAAGTGGTAGGTGTGCGCCTCGTACGCGTCGTTGGCCGCGACCGGCGCCGCCCAGCCGTTGTCCCAGGGGCGATTGGACAGATCCAGCCCGCGCACCTTGAGGATCGCCTTGCCGATTTCCGGATTAGCCGTCTCGTTGGATCCGTCCCAAATGACCACGCACGGATGGTTCCATCGCTCCTGCATCCATTCCGTGTACTCCACCGCCAACTCGTCGGCCCTGTACGGGCCTCCGGCCATGTCCCAGATGGGGAATTCATCCTGGATGAGGATGCCCTCTTCGTCGGCAATCTGATACCAGATTTCAGGCGCCAGGCCGATGCTGTAGCGCAGCGAGTTCCAGTGCATATCCCGGAAGGCCTTGTGGAGCCGGCGAACCCACTCCTCGCGCCAGGGTTTGTCTCCGCGGAGGGGGTCTTCAAAGAAGCGGTAGAGCGTCACGTTGCTGCCGCGCATGAAGTAAGGCTTGCCGTTGAGTATCGCGCGCCCGGAGGCCCCGTCCAGGCGGAAGGTCCGCATACCGAATCGGGTCTTGAGAACGTCGGCTTCACCGCTGACCTCCAACTCGTACAAGAAGGGGTCTTCCGGCGACCAAAGGCGGCAGTCCTTGAGGGCCACGACGGCCTGTCCGGAGCGCTCCGGGCCGGCGCCTGCTGCGATCGTGCAATCGCCCTCCCCTGCGACCTTGCCGGTCGACACCTCGCGTACGGTGAAATGCAGCTTGGCTGCCGCCGGAGTCTTGGCGTCCCGCACCCACGCGTGAACCGTGACGACCTTCTTCTCGATGTCAGGAACCGCCTGGACACGAAGGATGTGCGGCGTGCCGGAGAGGATCAGCTCGACGGAATCGAAAATCCCCGGGGGGTACAGCCGTTTCTCGTCGTCGCGACCCCACGGCTGCGACGGGGGCAGGCAGCTCGGATCGGCGCCGACGCGTATCATCAACTCATTCTCGCCCGTGCGCAGGGCGGCCTGGGCATCGAAATACCCGGGCGTGAAACAGGGCAAGTGATCGCCCAGCAGCTTTCCGTTGAGAATCGCTCGCGTTCCAAACGTCGCCTTGGAGACCTTGAGAACCGCCACGGCAGGAATTGGACCGTCGATACTGAATGTGCGGCGATACCAGAATGCCGCGCGTTGGCCGCTTCCCCTGCCCACTTCGGAAAAGGCAGGCTGCGCCATGTCCATCAGCGACGGCACGGCGATCTTGTGCGTGAACTCCTTCGGGGCCGCATCCATGCCGCCCTGCTCGACCTGCCAGATTCCATCCAGCGAGATGACTTGCCGCGGCGCCGTCGCAGCCGCTGCGGAGGATGCCAACCCCGCCAGGGAAATCACAGCCGCCAAGACAACGCACGATGTCGAATACTTGCTCATGGGCCTCATCCTTTCCTAATGATTACTTCATCTTTCGTTCTGCGGTCAGGTTTGGCATGGTACAACCTCGAACCTGCTTCAACATACCTGTGAGCGGGCATCCTGTCAAGACCCGGATGCTCTTGCGAGTCGGCATTCCGAACACGTGGTCTCAAGAATCAGCCGTCAGCCCTGCCGGCCCATCTGCGTCTCGGCGATCCTGATGGCGCGCAGGATGCTGCGGGCCTTGTTCAGCGTCTCCTGATACTCATTTTCCGGGACACTGTCGGCCACAATGCCGCCGCCCGCCTGGACGTAGGCGTCGTTGCCGATGAGCGCGAGCGTACGGATGATGATACCCGTGTTCATGTTCCCCCCGCAGGTCAGGTAGCCGACGGCGCCGCCGTACGGGCCGCGCACGTCGGGTTCGAGCTCGTCGAGGATTTGCATCGCGCGGACCTTGGGCGCGCCGGAGAGCGTCCCCGCAGGGAGCGCCGACCGCAGCGCGTCAAAGCACGTCTTCCCCTCGCTCAATCTGCCGGACACGTTCGACGTGATGTGCATGACGTGGCTGAATCGCTCGATCACCATCACCTCATCGAGCTTGACGGTGTTGTAGTCGCAGACGCGCCCCACGTCGTTACGGCCGAGGTCGACGAGCATGATGTGCTCGGCCCGCTCCTTGGGGTCGTTGATCAGTTCCTGGGCCAGAGCCGCGTCCTCGGCGTCGGTCTTGCCGCGGCGGCGTGTCCCGGCGATGGGCCGGACGGTCATGACGCGGTCCTGCACCTTGCACATCACTTCTGGCGACGCGCCGATGAGCTTGAGGTTGCCGAGCTTGAGGTAGAACATGTACGGCGACGGGTTCACGGCCCGGAGTACGCGGTAGATGTCGAACGGCGCGGCCGTGGTCGTCGCGTGCAGGCGTTGCGAGAGGACGACCTGGAAGATGTCGCCGGCCGCGATGTACTCCTTGCACTTCGCCACGGCCTTGTAGTAGTCGGCTTTGTCGAAGTTCGACTCGAACGCGATCTCTTCCGTGCCGGTCGTGACGATGTCGTCGTGGATTCCCGACTGCGAGGTGCTGAGCTTGTCGACGACGAGGCCGATGGCCTCGACCGCCTTGTCGTACGCCTCGCGGACGTTCGTCCCTTCGCTGATGTGGGCGTTGCTGATAATCTTGGCCGTGTGGTAGACGTGGTCGAACACGATCACGGTGTCGAAGAACATGAAGCACAGGTCGGGCAGGCCGAGCGAGTGTGCGGGGCGGTTCGGGAGGTTCTCGACGTAGCGGACGACGTCGTACGCAAAGTATCCAACCGCGCCGCCGGTGAACGAGCTCTCTTGCTCGGGGAGGCCGGGGACGGGCACGGGGCGGGAGCGGCTCATCAGGCGCTCGAGCTCGGCGATCGGGTCGTCGGTCGGGTACTCGTCGATGCGCTCGTCGTGCTCGTACGTGACCATGCCCTCGGTGCATTCGAAGACGCCGGTCGGCCCGAAGCCGAGGAGGGAGTAGCGGCCGATCTTCTCTCCGCCCGTCACGCTCTCAAGGAGGAAGCAGTCCTCCTGGTCCCCGAACCGGAGGAACGCGGAGACGGGCGTGAGTGTGTCGGCGAGCAGTTGCCGGCATACCGGCACGACCGTGCCGGGCTGGGCGAGCGATTTGAACTCATCAAATGTGGGGGCGTACATTCAGGCGTCCTCCGAGGGGCGGGCCAATCCCAATGACCGGGCCACTGTGTGATTGTAGTCGGCGCGAGGCGAAATGCAAAGGGTTGATAGGACAAATAGGACTGATAGGACAAATAAGACCTATCGTTGTGGGTGTGTGTCTGGTGGGTCCTTCCGCGCCTGCGAGCGAACGCGGTAGAGCCGTTCCGTAAAGCCGCCCTCCCGCAGGAACGCCTGCTCGAGTTGGCGGAGTTGCTGGTCGAGGAGATAGTTGGCCTGGTGGATCAGACAGATCAGTGTGTTCGCGGCGACTTCGGGCGAGCCATGCTCGACATAGGACTCATAGGTCGAATAGGACCTATTCGGGACATAGGCGAGCCTACGGATGGCCGTGGCGTCGGGGTGATTCTTGTCCCAGAGCGGAAGGCCGCGCTGGCGCAGGAAATCCTGATAGTCGAGCAGCAGTTCCTCGAGGCTTGCGCGCGCCACTCCGATCAGCTTGAGCTCGGTCTTCTTGGATGTGCCGGAGCCATGCTGCCCTCGGCGACGTTCTGTTTGCCGCTGCGTGCGGCCTGAACCATCTGGTCGTGGGTGCGGGAACGCTGTGAGATGAACCGGTCACAGAAGGCGACGGTGGCGTCATACGCAATCTCAGCGGTCTGATAGGATTTCAGCCCGCGGTATCCACCGTGGGCGGGGATGAGGCGTCGTGCATCGTCCGGTTCGCGCTCGGTCGTAGGTTGCATAGGTCCTATCGGTCCTATTCTTCTCACATCGCCAGGCCGCCATCAATCGGGATCACCTGGCCGGTGATGTAGCTGGCGGCGTCGCTGCAGAGGAAGGCGACGCAGTTCGCCACGTCCTCGGCGTATCCGGCCTTCTCGTCGGACACGCCCTGCCGCGTGAGCGGGATGTTCTGCGCGAACGCCGCCCGCGCCTCCTCGCTCAGCGCGTGCGTCATCTCGGTCATGATGTATCCGGGCGCGACGGCGTTCACGTTGATGCCGCGCGACCCGAACTCCTTCGCCACGGCCTTCGTGAACCCGATCAGGCCCGCCTTCGACGCGGCGTAGTTCGCCTGGCCGGCGTTGCCGAAGATGCCGACGACCGACGCGATGTTCACGATCTTTCCGCACTTCTGCTTCATCATCTGGCGGACGACGGCCTTGGTGCAGATGAAGGCGCCCTTGAGGTTCACGGCCAGCACCAGGTCCCAGTCCTGCTCGCTCATCCGCATCAGCAGCCCGTCGCGAGTGATGCCCGCGTTGTTGACGAGGATGCTCAGGTTGCCGAACTCGGCGACGACGTCCTTCGCGACTCCTTCCATCACATCGAGCCTGGTGACATCGGCCTTGCGTGCGATGCAGCGGACGCCCTTCGCCTCGATCTCCTTCACCGTCGCCTCGCAGTCGATCACGTCCGCAATGCAGATATCGGCGCCCTTCGATGCCAGCCCCAGGCAGATCGCCTTCCCGATCCCGCGCCCGCCGCCCGTCACGATCGCCGCCTTGCCTTTCAATTCCATTGTACTCTCCTTCGTGAAAGCCGCGTTATCCCAGATCGGCCAGCGAGCCGATGTTCTTCGCCGCGACGTTCCGGCCGATCTTCGCCAGTAGCCCGGCAAGAACGCGGCCCGGCCCGACCTCGACCGCCTCGGTCATGCCTTCGCCGATCATGAACCGCATCGAATCTTCCCACAGCACAGGGCTGGTGAGCTGCCGCGAGAGCAGATCGCGCACCTCGTCCGCCGTGGTGACGTATCCGGCGGTGACGTTGCTCACCAGGGGGATCACCGGGGCCTGGATGGCCGTGCGGGCCAGCTCCGCGCGCAGCCTGGCCGCCGCCGGCTCCATCAGCGGGCTGTGGAACGCGCCGCTCACCGCCAGCCGCACGGCCCGCTTGGCGCCGCGGCTCTTCGCCTCGGCCTCCGCCGCGTCAATCGCGGCCACGGACCCCGACAGCACGATCTGCCCCGGCGAGTTGAAGTTCGCGGCCACGAGCGTGCCCTTGCCCTGGCACGCCGCGACCAGGTCCAGCACCGCCTCGCGTTCCATCCCCAGCAGCGTCAGCATCGTGCCTGGGTTCTGTTCCGCCGCCTCCTTCATGAAAATACCGCGCTGGCGGACCAGCCGGACGGCGTCCTCGAACGCGATGGACCGGGCGTAGACGAGCGCGGTGTATTCGCCCAGACTCAGGCCCGCGGTGAAGTCCGCGCGGGCGGCGTCGGCGCCCTGCCGCGCCTTCCACGCCTCCAGCGCCGCGATGCTCGTGACCAGCACCGCCGCCTGGCAGACGGCCGTGTCGTTCAGTTCGGCCGCCACGCTCGCCCGCTCGTAGACCTCCCGCGCCGCCGGGACCGCATCGCACAGGTCCTTACCCATCCCGACCTTCTGAGACCCCTGGCCGGGGAACAACATTCCCTTCTTGCCCATTCGGAGCGGCTCCACGCAGCTGAAAGTTGACCGGGTCAAGTGTACCAGTGCCGGCTATCCCCGTCAAGGTCAGCAAAACCGGTACTCCGGGCGGTTCTTGACATTCGGCATCGTCCGGCGTATCGTCAGGTTTGTAAGCTTCGTTTGCTGCGCCATCCGCCTTGAGCTCGAAGGCCGCGCGGCTTGCTTGCATCAAACAGAAGGGCGGGCGAAAGCATGGTCAGATGGCAGCACGGACTGGTTCTGGCGTTACTCGTCGCAGGTCTGTCCGGATGTTCCCGGGACACGACGCTCCATCAGGCCGCGGCGAAAGGCGACCTGAAAGCGGTCAAGGGCATCCTGCGCCACGGTGTTTCGGCCAACGCGAAAGACAGGGGCGGCTTCACGGCGCTCCACTGGGCTGCTCTCAACGCGCACAAGGACGTCGCGGACCTGCTCCTTTCCGAGGGGGCGGACCCGAACGCAGTATCCAACGACGGCCGGACGCCGCTGCATTGCGCCGCCTTCGGAGCCGGCGAAGACATCGTCGGCCTTCTCTTGGCCAAGGGCGCCCGCGCCACCGTGGCCGATCCATCGGGCGAGACACCGCTGTTCCCCGCCGCGACACGCGGCCGCGAGAAGGCGGTGGAGTTGCTTCTGGCCGCCGGAGCGGACGCGAAGGCGGCTGCCGCCAACGGCCGAACCCCGCTCCACTGGGCCGCGGCCGGCGGGTACAGGGCCATCGCGGAAATGCTCCTTGCCAAGGGCGCGGGCCCGGACATCGCTGATGCCCGCGGCATCACGCCGCTATGCCTGGCTGTCTCCGCAGGCTCGAAGGATGTCGCAGACCTTCTGCTCGCCCGAGGGGCCGATCCCAACGTCAAGCAGAAGGACAATCCAACCCCGCTCCACCTGGCGGCCCGCAAGGGTCTCGAGGAGATCACCACCGCCCTGCTCGCGAAGGGCGCTCGCGTGGACGAGCCGGGTCCGGACAACGCCACGGCGCTCCATCTGGCCGCGGAGGGAAACCACAAGGGCGTCGTGGATCTCCTCCTGGCCGACAAGGCGGACCCGAACGCCAGAAAGGCGGATGGCTCCACCCCGCTCCACCTGG
Organism: uncultured Planctomycetota bacterium; assembly: GCA_964466285.1. GTDB lineage: Bacteria > Planctomycetota > PUPC01 > PUPC01 > PUPC01 > CAYXNI01. Next base: position 22,601 of record CAYXNI010000003.1, read on the forward strand.
CCGCCCAGGACGGATTCGCGGACATCGTGCAGGCGCTCCTCGCGCACAAGGCCGCGGTCGACGCGCGCCGGGGCGACGACTCGACGCCGCTTCACCTGGCCACCCAGTTCGGCCACCTGCCGGTCGTCAGGCTCCTCCTCGACGCCGGGGCCGATATCAACGCGGTCCGCAAGGACGGCTCCACTCCCGTCCTGCTGGGGGTCCGGCACGGCCAGAAAGAAGTGCTCGCTCTGCTTGCGGACAAGGGGGCCGACCTCAACGCCTGCACGCCCGAAGGCCTCTCTCCGCTCTACATCGCGGCTGAGATGTCGGCCGGCGGGGCCAGGGAGCTCTTTCTCGACATCCT
>CAYXNI010000004.1:0-22785 GCA_964466285.1 uncultured Planctomycetota bacterium
GAGGCATTTGCGATGTGGGCTCGCGCGAGGTTCGTGCGTACAATCTGTAGGGGCGGGTTTTAAACCCGCCCCTACGACAGCCAAGGTTGCGTCATCAACGCAAATGCCTCCGGCGCGAAAACTCTTGCATTGGTCGAGGGTTTTTGATATGGTTTGGCCAGGGTCCTGCGTCGCGACTGATTTCGGGCGTCTCTGCTCTTTCGCCGGTGGCAGGGCCTTGTTCTTGGCCGGGCCGGGACTGTACTGTTTGCCTTGTCAGGAGATTACATGACGGTCAAGTTTGTCCCCCGGGACGCGTTCGCCTGGTTCATCGCGGGGGTCACGGATGGCTGCGAGCTTTACGGCCAGCAAGTGAGCGAAGGGGAACAGCCCCATCTGGTTCGGACGAAGCCCGAGAAGATAAGTCTGGGCACGGCCCGTGCCGTGGAACCGGTGAAGATGTTTGTGTATCCGCCGCGGGAGGACCTGGGCGGGTATTTCGAGGGAGAGGACGTGGGGAAGGCCGCGCCAGTGGCGCTGGTCGGCGTGACCGGTTGCGACCTGCGAGCGCTGCGGGTTCAGGATGCGGTGTTTCTGGGCGGTGAATACAAGGATCCTTACTATGAAGAACGGCGGCAGAATCTCCTCGTGGTTTCGATGGACTGTGCTCGCGCCTGCGACGTATGCTTCTGCACCTTTTTCGAACAATCTCCCTACCCAGAAGGCGGATTTGACGTCAACCTGTCGCCACTGTCGGGCGGAGCGGACGGTTATGTCGTGGAAGCGGGTTCCGCGAAGGGCGAGGAGCTTCTAGGGAGGCAGGCGGGTCTTGCCGACGCTTCGGCGGAGCAACTGGGCCGGCGGGACGCGCAGCGGCGGCAGGTGACCGAGCAGGTCGCCCGGCAGGCGGAGGCGGCGGGGCTCGCGTCGAGCAAGCAGGTGACCGAGAAGTTGCGTGCGAGCCGGGACAAGGGGGCGGAGTTCTGGGACCGGCATGCGAACAAGTGCGTGGAGTGCGGTGCGTGCAACTTCATCTGCCCCGCGTGCCACTGCTTCCTGCTTGTTGATGTCGAGGAGAAGGGCGGGTTCAGGCGGTTCAAGAACTGGGACTCGTGCCTGTATCCGTCGTTTGCCCGTGTGGCGGGCGGGGCGAATCCTCGCGCGCGGCGGGTGGAACGGCTGCAGAACCGGTTCGAGAAGAAGTTCGACTTCCTTGTGTCGACGATGAAGCTTTGGGGATGCACGGGCTGCGGGCGGTGCACCGAGGCTTGCGCGGGCGACATCGATATTCGCGAAGTGTTGAAAGACATCCTGGTCTGTTAGCACGAGGGAAGGCGGAATGCAGCATACGGTCGATCCCTATAAGCCCATACGGACGCGGGTGGAGGGCGTGATCACCGAGTCGCCTACGATCAAGACGTTTGTCCTTAGGCCGGACAGTGCGATCCCGTTCCGGACGGGCCAGTTCATAGAGTTGACGATCCCGGGGCAGGGAGAGGCGCCGTTCACGCCGTCATCTTCTCCTCAAGTCGCTGACCGGATGGATGTTACGATAATGAAGGCCGGGCGGATCACGGGGATTATCCACGGTCTTGAGCCGGGTGCGACTGTGGGGTTGCGAGGGCCTTACGGGCAGGGGTATCCGCTGGACGAGTTCGCCGGAAAGGACATTCTGATCCTGGGCGGCGGGGTGGGGCTTGCGCCTCTAAGGTCTTTGCTGTACGCGCTTTACGCAGAACCGGACCGGTTCAAGCGGATTGTTCTGTGCTATGGTGCGCGGACGCCGGACGACGTTATCTACAAGAAGCAGGTGGACGAGTGGCGGTCGATGACTCAGGTCGAACTGCACCAGTCGGTGGATCGTGCGGCCGATGGTTGGCCGCACACGGTTGGCGTGGTAACTGTTTTGATGGACAAGGTTAAGATCGATCCGGCCAAGTCCGTTGCCGTGGTGTGCGGGCCGCCGATCATGATGAAGTTCGGTACGTTGAAGCTCCTGGAGCTTGGGTATCCGGACGACAGGATATATCTTTCAATGGAAAAGAACATGAGTTGCGGGTTCGGGAAGTGCGGTCACTGCCGGCTCGGCCCGTACTACGTGTGCAAGGACGGTCCGGTGTTCACCTACGCTCAGGTGAAGGGTCTGGATAAGATTTGGGACTGAAGGAAGCAATGCCGAAGAGGGTTGTGATCAATCTGGATATTCTGCGGGCGGACCCGGACTGCAAGGCAGAGTGCAGCTATCCGTTTCAGAAGCCTGGGGCACTGGCGGGGCCGTCGTGGCTGAAGCAGAAGGCGGCGTTCGAGGTGTTCTGCCGCCGTTGCGACGATCATCCCTGCGTGGACGCGTGCCCGTTCGAGGCGCTGGAGCAGATGGAGGACGGGCAGATCAAGCGGTATAACATGCGGTGCACGCAGTGCAACTCGTGCATGATCGCGTGCCCGTTCGGCACGATCATTCCTGCGGCGCTGGTGTATCGCGACGCGATGTGTGATTTGTGCGTGGGCCGGGACGCGCCCGCTCCGCTTTGCACGACGTCGTGCGATTGCGGGGCGTACAGGTGGGAGGACGTATCGGACGAGGATCCGCAGAAGGACGCCGGTCTGTTCATCGTGAACGGGCGCATGGCGGTCCGCACGAAGAAGTTCACGAAGGTCGAACCCCCGCTGGTCCGGAAGAAGAAATGAACGACGCTGTGATGCCGCTTTTTTACCTTCTGGTCTTTCCCGGCTTTGTGTTTATGGGCGTGGTCTCGATGCTGGTGAGCTGGGTGGACCGCAAGGTGACGGCGCGGGTTCAATACCGTGTCGGTCCGCCGCTTCTGCAGCCGATGTGGGACCTGCTGAAGCTGATGGGGAAGGAGACGATCATCCCGCGGGGCGCGTCGCGGCTGGCGTTCTTCGGGGCGCCGTTGATCGGGCTTGCGGGGGCGCTGTTCGTGGGCACGATGGTCGGGGTCGCGATGTTCTTCCACAAGGGGTTCTACGGCGACCTGATCGTGGCGGTGTACATGCTTGTTCTGCCGTCACTGGCGGTGATCATGGGCGGGATCGCGTCGAAGAACCCGCTCGCCTCGGTGGGTGCGAGCCGGGAGATGAAACTGGTGATCGGGTACGAGCTGCCTTTCCTTCTGGTTCTGCTCGTGCCGATCATCAAGTCGGGCGGCCAACTGCAACTCGTTCAACTGATCGATGCTTATGCCCGCGACTCGTTCGCGTTGAGCATCTCCGGCGTCATCGCCCTGCTTGTGATGATCCTGTGCGTCCAGGCCAAGGTCGCGGTCGTGCCGTTCGATCAGGCCGAGGCCGAGACCGAGCTGACCGGCGGGGCGCTCATCGAGTATTCCGGCGCACCGCTCGGCGTGTTCAAGCTCACCAAGATGCTCATGCTGTACGCGGTGCCGATGTTCGTCGTCGCCGCCCTGTGGGGGGGATTTGGGGCAGCGGGGGCGAGTGACGCCTCCTGCACGACCTGTCCGCTGCAATCCGGGATCGGCCTCGGCATCGTGAAGTACCTCGTGCTGGTCGTGCTCATCACGCTCATTCGCAACACCAACCCGCGCGTCCGCATCGAACACGCGGTGAAGTTCTTCTGGAAATGGGTGACGGTGCCCGCGGTGATCGCGGTGATTCTGGCCGCGGCCGGCAAGGCGAAGGGTTGGAGCTGGATGTAGGCTGGCCGGTGGTTTTGTTCGGCTGAGAGGAAGGTCAATGGGTGTCACGATCAAGGCACTGTCGAAGTCGCCGTGGGTGTTTCACGTGAGTTCGGGTTCGTGCAACAATTGTGACATCGAGATTCTCGACTGCCTGTGTCCGCGTTTTGACATCGAGCGGTTCGGGGCGCTGCTGGTGGGGAGCGTGCGCCACGCGGACGCCCTGCTGGTGACGGGCGCGATGAACCGGAAGTCGGCGATCCGGGTCCGTGAGCTTTACCAGCAGGCGGCGAAGCCGTGCCTGGTGATTGCGATCGGGTCGTGCGCGTGCGGGCAGACCTTTTTCCGGGAGAGTTACAACATGGTGCAGCCGCTGGACGAGTTGCTGCCGCCGGGCGCGGTGACGGCGTACGTTCCCGGATGCCCGCCGAAGCCGGAAGCGATGATCGCAGGAGTGGTCAAGGCCCTGAGCGTACTGAACGGCGGCAAGAAAAAGGGGGATGGCCCGAAGGCCGAGGAACCGAAGAAGCCGGCAAAGCCGCAAAAGGAAGGCTGATGGACAGGGAACAGATCGTACAACAGGTTCGGGACGCGCTCGGGGACAAGATCAAGCGGCTGCACGTGGCCAACCCGCGGCGGGTCTACGTCACCGTGGAGCCGGGTGATGTGGTTGAGGCCACCCGCATTCTCCACAAGGACCTTGGGGCGCGGTTCAATATCGCCAGCGGGATGCAAACGCAGACGGACTTCGAGGTGCTCTATCACTTCGCGTTCGAGGAGGAAGCGCCCAACGGTGTTCTCGTCACTGTGCGCGTCCACCTCGACCACGAGAACCCGTCGGTCGACTCCGTCGTTGGCAGTGTGCCGGCGGCGCGGTGGATCGAGCAGGAGATGAACGAACTGCTTGGGATCGAGTTTCGCAACCACCCTGAGATGAAGCGGCTGCTGCTGTCGGAAGACTGGCCGAAGGGCGTGTATCCGCTTCGCCACGGGAAGCCGTGGGAGGGGAAAGTAGAGAAGAAGCTGTGAGCAATAAAGCCGAACGAACGAAGAGCATTGTCCCGATCGGGCCGTACCATCCTCTGCAGGAGGAGCCGGAGCTGTTCCGCCTGCACGTCGAGGGCGAGACGGTTGTGGACGTGGACGTGGACATCGGGTGGAACCACCGCGGGATCGAGAAGCTCGCGGAGTCCCGGACGTGGGACCAGGTGCCGTTCCTCGTTGAGCGGATTTGCGGGATCTGCTCGAACTCTCACCCGCTGGCCTATGTGCAGGCGGTGGAGGATTGTGCGGGGGTCGAGGTGCCTGAGCGGGCCTTGTACATCCGGACGCTGGTCGCCGAGCTCGAGCGGCTTCACAGCCACCTGCTGTGGGTCGGCCTGGCGGGACATTTCCTGGGTTACAACACAGTCTTCATGTGGGGCTGGAAGTACCGGGAGCCGATCCTGGACATTTTCGAGGAGTTGACGGGGAACCGGAACCACTATGCCATGATGCGGCCGGGCGGCGTGCGCCGCGACGTGGACGAGTCGCTCTTCCCTGATATCCACAGAAAACTCGATGAAGTGTGGAAGCAGCTGGAGCTGATCGCCGGGGCCGTGACGGATGACCCCGTGCTGCACGCGCGTCTGAAGGGGATAGGCGTGCTGAGCCGGGAGGACGCGATTGCATACAGTGCGCTGGGGCCGACGTCGCGTGCGTCGGGTGTGCCTGCGGACATCCGGCGGAACCATCCGTACGCGGCCTACGACCGCCTGGAGTGGAAGGTCATCACGACGGAGAACGGGGACGTGTACGACAAGGCGATTGTGCGCGTGCTCGAGTCCTTCGAGACGATCAAGATTATCCGGCAGTGCCTTGACAGGATGCCGAAGGGCGAGATCGACGCGAAGATGAAGGAAGTTCCGCCGGGCGAGGGGATCGGGATCGCCGAGGCCCCGCGCGGCGAGGTGTTCCACTATGTCCGGTCTGACGGGACGAACAGCCCGATCCGCCACAAGGTGCGTGCGCCGACGTACATGAACCTGCCGACGTGCAAGGCGACGGTCATCGGCGAGTCCATTACGGACGCGACGATCATTCTGGCGGCCATCGATCCGTGCTACTGCTGCACGGAGCGGCTGGCCGTGGTCGACGCGGACACTCAGAAGCCCCTGATGACCGGAAAAGACCTCGTCCGGCTGTCTCAGGAGAAGACCCTGCGTATCCGAAAGGAACTCGGTCTATGACGTTGCCGTTGATGACCTGGCCGGTTCTTATCGCTCTGGGTGCGGGGATCATGACCTTCGGGTTTCCGCGCGCCGTTGCCAAGTGGTCTGGGGTCCTGGTGTCGGCCGTGGTGTTCGGGCTCTGCATTCAGCTCTACCGGACGGCTCCGACGGCGGCGTGGCAGATCGCCGGGTGCACCGTGTTCAGTGTGGACCACCTGAGCCTGCTTGTCCTGCTCGGGGTCGGGTTCTTCGGGCTGATGATGACGATCTACTCGGCCGGTTTCTTCAAGAAGGTGGGGACGGTCTCTGACGGCTATTACTACGCGAACCTGCTGCTGTCGATCGGTGCGGGCTGCGGGATCGCGCTGTCGGGCAACCTGCTGGTTCTGGCCGTGTTCTGGGGCCTGCTGAGCATCCCGCTGTACCTGCTGGTCAATGCCGGGTCGGCGGACAGCCCAGCCGCGGCCAAGAAGAGCATGCTGGTCCTGGGGGCGACGGACTCGATTCTTATTCTGGGCATCGCGGCGTTTGCGGTGTGCAAGGGGGTGACAAGCGGGATCGAGTTGAACGCGTTCGACATGTTCGGGGGGAAGATCGTTTTTTCGGGCGCTTCCGTCATGGCGGCCTGGATCAGCATGACCTGCATCATCATCGCGGCCCTGGCCAAGGCGGGTGCGATGCCGTTCCACACGTGGGTGCCGGACGTCAGCGAGACGGCTCCTGTGCCTGTGGTCGCCATGCTGCCGGCATCGCTGGACAAGCTTCTGGGGATTTATCTGCTCGCCCGCGTATTCCTGACGCTGTACGAGATTCCTGACGGAGTAAGAATCGCGTGCATGCTGGTGGGTGCGGGCACGATAGTTTTCGCCGTGATGGCGGCCATGGTCCAGCACAACCTTCGCCGGCTGCTGGGATTCCATGCGGTGAGCCAGGTGGGCTACATGGTAGTGGGCGTGGCCACGGGCAGCGCGATTGGCATCGTGGGCGGGCTGTTCCACATGGTGAATCACGCGATCTACAAGAGCTGCCTGTTTCTGACGGCTGGTGCCGCGGAGAGGAAGACGGGCGAGACCGAGCTTGACAAGATGGGCGGCCTGGCGAAGACGATGCCGCTGACCTTCATTGCCGCGGTGATCGCCGCGTTTTCAATTTCCGGGGTCCCGCCGATGAACGGGTTCGCCTCGAAGTGGATGGTGTACAACGGCATACTAGGGGCGAGGGAACTCGGGCCGGTCTGGATCGTGGTTCTGATGGCGGCGATGTTCGGGAGCGCCCTGACTCTGGCAAGCTTTGTCAAGGTGCTTCACTCTGTGTTCCTGGGGCAGCCGAAGAAGCCCCGGCAAGAGGGCCGAAGCCCCGGCGCGCTGATGAAGGTGCCGATGCTGGTTCTGGCCGGGCTGTGTGTGGTGCTGGGCGTGTTCGCGGTTCAAATCGGGGTGCGATGGCTGATTCTGCCGCTGCCTGGGATTACCGAGGCCGAGTTCAACCAGTCGCTGGCGGGCGAGTGGTCGTCGCGCGGGGCCGCCGCCCTCATCATTGTGGCCCTGGTCATAGGCGGTCTCATCTACCTTTTCAGCACGTTCAGCAGGGTTCGCGAAGACGAGGCATACATCGGCGGCGAGGTGGGCGAGCGCGCGGAGGGGTATGATTTCGAAGGCGTGGAGTTCTACGGGACGGTGCGGGACCTGCCCTTCCTGAGAGGCTTGTACCGGCAGTCGGAGGCGCGGTGGTACGACCTGTACGAGCAGTGCCGGCGCCTGACGTTCTACGTGAGCGGCTGGCTGCGGAAGTTGCACAACGGCTCTCTGCACAACTATGTGACGTGGTGCGTGCTGGGGCTGGTGGTGATCCTGTGGTGGCTGTTGTACACCTTTCGAATACTGGGCCGCGCCTTCTAGGCGAGAGAGGTGATGTAGCAGATGCTGATGAATCTGATTGTTGTGCTGCTGATGTTCGTCACGGTCGGGGCGGTGATCGCCATATGGACGCGGGATTTGCTTTCCGCTGTGATTGCGATGGGCGTGGTCGGGTTCACCCGGACGGTGGTGTTCGTTCTGTTGCGCGCGCCGGACGTGGCCATCACGCAGGTCGTGGTTGAAGTGCTCCTCCTTGTCATCCTGATCCGCAGCGCGGTGCGGCGCGAGGTGCACACAGTGGAAGGCGGGCGCAGCGTGCCCGGAGCGGCGCTGGCAGTGGCGTTCGTTGCGGTGATGCTCGTCCTGGGCGTCATCGCGATCCGGGAACTGGACCCGTTCGGCTGGCCGCTCGAGAAGCGCGCGCCGGACGCCCCCGCCATCACGTACGTGGAACGGGGCCTTGAAGACACAGGCAGCGGGAACATCGTGACGGCCGTACTGCTGGATTACCGGGGTTATGATACGCTTGGCGAGGCGACCGTGCTGTTTACGGCTATCGTGGGCGCCGTGGCTCTGCTGCGGCGCGAGTGCAGGAGAACGCCACATGGAAAAGTTGGCGACTGAAGAACGCGACGGAATGAGCCTGATCGTTGGAACGGTGACTCATTGGGTGTGTGCGTTCATCATGCTTTACGGGCTGTACATAGCGGCGTATGGGCATCTGACTCCGGGCGGCGGGTTCGCGGGCGGTGTGATTCTGGCCTGCGGGTTCATGCTGATGATGCTGGCGTTTGGGAAGAAGAGGCTGGGGAAGTCATTGTCTTTGGGCAGGGCTTCGGTGCTCGACTGTTTCGGTGCTCTGTTTTTCTGGCTGCTTGCGGCCGCCGGGATACTGCTCGGCGGGGGGATCCTGTTCAAGAATTTTCTGCCGCACGGCGAGCGGCTTCGCCTGTGGAGCGCGGGGATCATCCCGCTGTGCAATGCGGCGATCGCGCTGAAAGTGATGGCCTCGCTGGTCCTGGTGCTCGGCGCTCTGTCGGCGTTGCGGGTAACGGCCGGCGGGAAGGACGGCGAGTTCGTCACGGACATTGAGGAATGAACTGCGTTGGCGCGGAAGCGGTCCTGAGCTGAGCGACGGAGGGCGATGGATTGGTTTACTTGCTATGCCTTGTGCTGTTCTGCGTGGGCGTTTCCGGCGTGCTGACGCAGCGCAACCTGATCAAGATAATCCTGAGCCTGGCGGTGGTGGAGTCGTCGGTGTGCATTTTCATTGTGCTGCTGGGGTATCGTGCGAACGGGATTGCTCCGATCGAGACCAGCGCGGTAAGTCACGCGGATTTCGTGAGCATGTCAGTCGATCCTCTGCCGCAGGCCATGGTGCTCACGGCTATTGTGATCGGGCTGGGCGTGCTGGCGCTTTCGATAGTCATCGCAATGCGGCTTTATCAGCGGTTCGGAACCTACGATATCACGAAGATCAATAAGCTGCAGGGATAGTTCATGGATACCAACGTCATTCCGTCACTGGTTCTGCTGCCGTTGCTGGCCGGGTTCATTCTTCCTCTGGTTCCGAGGAAGCGTGAGGTTGTGTCGGATCTCATCGCGCTGGTCGTGGCCGGGGTGTTGGTCGTTCTGTCAGTTCTCGCTCTGAATCTGCCGGATACCGTGTACCAGATCGGGGGCTGGAAACCGCCCATCGGGATCAACTTTGTGCTCGACGGGACAAGCCGGCTGATGGTGATCATTGTGTCGGTGGTGACGTTTGCGGTGACTCTGTACTCGCCGGCTTACATGACGCGGTTTACGGCGAAAAGGAAGTTCTACTCGCTGTTCTTTCTGATGGTTGCGGGGATGAACGGCGTCGTGCTGACGGGCGACCTGTTCAACCTGTTCGTGTTCCTGGAGATCGCGTCGATCGCGTCTTACGCATTGGTGGCGTTCGGTGGGGAGAGGGAGGAGCTCGAGGCGTCGTTCCGGTATCTTGTGCTCGGCTCGGTCGCGTCGTCGATGCTTCTGCTGGGGATAGCCCTGCTGTACGCGAAGTTGGGAACGGTGAACATGGCGCACCTGAGCCGCGGGGTCGAGCAACTGCACCAGCAGATTGCCGGGAACGCGGCGGCGTTGACCGCTGCGGGGAAGGTGGCGCCGCAGGGTTCGTCGCTGGTGATCTTTGCGACGGTCCTGTTCATTTGCGGGCTGGGTCTGAAGGCGGCGCTCGTGCCGTTCCATGCGTGGCTGCCGGACGCGCACCCGTCGGCGCCCACTCCGATCTCGGCGATGCTTTCCGGCCTGCTCATCAAGGTCATCGGGGTCTATGCGCTGATGCGGATCTTGTTCACCGTGATCGGCATGACTCCCGCGGTTTCGAGCGTCCTGATGTTTTTGGGCACGGTGTCGATGATTGTGGGCGTGTTCCTGGCGGTGGGTCAATGGGATTACAAGCGGCTGCTGGCATATCACAGCGTGTCGCAGATCGGGTATGTGGTGCTCGGCATCGGGTTGGCGACGCCGCTCGGCGTTGCCGCCGGCCTGTTCCACCTGCTCAACCACGCGCTGTTCAAGTCGCTGTTGTTCCTGAACGCCGGGGCGGTCGAGTACCGGACGGGCACGCGGCAGCTTGGGGAGATGGGCGGGCTGAACAAGCGGATGCCGGTGACGGGCGCGACTTCGTTCGTCGCGTCGATGTCGATTGCGGGGATTCCTCCGTTCAACGGGTTTTTCAGCAAGTTCTTGATCATCGTGGCGTGTTTCCAGGCGGGGCGGTGGGGGTATGCGCTCGCGGCCGTGGTGGTGAGCGTCCTGACGCTGGCGTCGTTTATGAAGGTGCACAAGTATGCGTATTTCGGCGCTCTCAAGGAAAAATGGCAGCACGTCCGCGAGGCGCCCGCGATGATGCTTGCGGCGATGGTTCTGTTGGCGGTGCTTTGCCTCGGGACGAGCGTGCTGGCCCTGGACCTTTTGAACACGAAAGAGCCGGCCGGGTTCCTGGGCGCGGCGCAGCGGGGACTGACCGAAAGGCAGGCATACGTGGACAACGTGCTTGGTGCAAAGCAGCCGGCGACGCCGGCTGATGCGGCATCTCCGGTGGGAAGGACGAATTAACATGGGACGCAGAGCAGCGACGTTTCTTGCCTCTTTTGTGGTATGGTGCCTTCTGGCGTACCCGTGGAGCCGGGCGGCCGGGTGGGACTGGCAAAGCGTGATCGTGGGCGCCGCGGCCTCTGTCCTGGTCGCGGCTGTATTCAGCGACGCCTTGGCAATGCATCCGCTCAAGTTCCTCAATCCGACGCGATGGTTCTGGCTGATCCTCTACATTCCCGTGTTTATCTACTACTGTATTGTGGCCAACGTGCAGGTGATGTACCTGGTGCTTCATCCGGCCTTGCCGATCAAGCCCGGCGTGGTGAAGGTGAAGACGCGTCTTCGGAGCAGGGCGGCCCGCACTGCGCTGGCGAACTCTATCACGCTGACGCCTGGAACGCTGACGGTGGACGTGACGGACGAGGGATACCTGTACGTGCACTGGCTGGTCGTTGAGAGCACGGAAATGAAGGCGGCCACTCACGAGATCGTCGAGAAGTTTGAGGGCTGGCTGGAGCGGATAATTGAATAGGGGCTAAGATGATCACGTTCGTCTATATCGCCTATGCGTGCCTGGTCTTTGCCTCGGTGCTCTGTCTGTATCGGATCGGCGTGGGGCCGACGGCGCCCGACCGGGCGGTGGCGATCGACATTCTGGGCACGCTGCTCGTGGGCTTTTGCGCGGTTCTCGGCATTGAGACCGGAATGGACTATTATCTGAACGTGGCCATCGCCTGGGCATTGCTGAGCTTTATCGGCTCTATCGCGCTGGCGAAGTTCCTGGAAGGGAAGGGCTTCGATGAATGAGACGATCGGGATTGTGATAATCGCTATCGGTCTGGCGTTCGACGTGTTCGGCTGCATCGGGCTCGTTCGGATGCCGAACGTCTATACGCGGCTCCAGGCGGCGACCAAGTGCGTCACGCTCGGGACGTGTTCGATCCTGTTCGGCGTGCTGTTGATCACGGGCTTTGACGCCATGGGCGTGAAGGCGCTGATCTGCCTGGTGTTCGTTGGGGTGACGTCGCCGACCGCGGCCCACGCCCTGGCGCGTGCGTCGCACAAGTTCGGGGTGCACGTGCACAAGATGGCCGTTGTGGACAGGTACGACGAAGAAGTAGATCATCACGAACACAAAGAGGGTGGAACCGTCTAATGGCTATTCCTCTGCCCAAGCTTCGCGAGCTGAAAGAGGCCGTCATCGCCCTTATCCGCGGCCCGTACACGGACAAGTTTCCGGCCGCCGAGGCCCGCGTGGCCAGGAACTACCGGGGCTTCCCGGACTATCACGTGGATGACTGCATGGGCTGCGGGGCCTGTTTCCGCGTGTGCCCGCCCGGGGCGATTGACATGACCGACGACGCGGACGCCCGGATGCGGACGCTCCTGATCAATATCGACCGGTGCATCACGTGCGGCCAGTGCCAGGCGAACTGCCCGACGAAGAAGGGCATCCTGAACGGGCGCGAGTACGACCTGACCACGACCGTGCGGGCCGACCTGCAGCAGCGGAAGGTTGAGAAGGAACTCATCGTGTGCGAGGCCTGCAACGAGATCGTCGGGCCGAGGGAGCAGATTCTGTGGGTCGCCCGGCGGCTCGGCCCGCTGGCCTACGCGAACCCGACCCTGATGCTGACGGCGCTGAGGGACATGGGCGCGGTTCCCGAGCCGCGGACGGACATCGAGAAGGGGCTGCGGCGGGGCGACAAGGTCCGCATCCTGTGCCCGCGCTGCCGGCAGGAAGTGTCGTTCCTCGCGTAGCGCCGGAATTCACCACGGACAAACACGGACGAACACAGATCGCAGGGGCGGTTCGCGGCTTGCCCCTGCGGATTGCGTGCGAGCCCTGCACATGTGAGCATCGAGTCTTTGTTCCGGCTGGCGGAGCTTCCGGGGCGGGGAAAACATGACGAGCGAAGCGGGAAGGGCCTGCCGTACGTCCTGGGTGCATGTGCTGAGCATGGAAGTTGTGGCGGAACGGGAGTCGTGGCGGAAAGGGGCGTCCGCGATCGTGTGGATTCGGTATAATGTGTACGAGCGGCAGGCGTCTTATGCAGGCGGCATTCGTGTTGGTCAAGTATGTCTTGGAAATCAAGCATAAGAAGGACCCCAACAAGACGAGAGGAGGCGACGTCCAATAGGCCGCGCCTCACTCGCGCCATTGGCGGAAGGGTGGCATGATCGAGGTGCTGTTGTGGGATAACGACGGGGTACTGGTCGACTCGGAGAGGGCGTTCTTCGAGACGACACGCGCTGCGTTCGAATCCGCCGGGTTGGAGTTGACGGTCGAGTACTGGGCCAGACACTACCTTGGCGCTGGGCGCAGGAGTATTGAGATCGCGCAGATGCTCGGAGCATCGCCCCACGCCGCCCACCGCCTGATAGAAGAGCGCAACCGCGCATTTGGGGAGCGCCTGGAGTTCCCAATACCCGTTCTTCCCGGGATACCGGAAACGCTCGCGCGGCTGAGCTCGAGGCGCCGCATGGCTGTCGTTACCGGTTCACCCAGACGGCAATTCGATCTCATTCACAAGCATACGGGGCTTCTGCCTTTTTTTGAGTGCGTGGTCACCGCTGACGATTGCGAGCGGGAGAAGCCGAATCCGGAAGCATATCTCACTGTGTTGCGCCGTCTCGGCGTGGACGGGCGCGCATGTCTTGCGGTGGAAGACTCGCCCCGCGGCCTTGCATCCGCCACGGGCGCCGGGGTCCCTTGCGTCGTGCTCCGCACAGCGTTCACGGACGTGAAGGCATGCGGTTCTGCCTGTGCCATCCTGGAAGATGTTTGCGAGTTGGACGGCGTCATTCAAGAGAGAGAACGGGCCGCCAACGACGGCGTCAAGCCTGAGCGGTAACCCGTGGCGGTCACCTCGAGGAGGAGGTATTCCCATGAGACTTCTTGGAACAGCCGCATTTATCTGTTGCCTGGCAGTTGCGTGGGTTGAGGCCGCCGGCGCGGAAGAGCCGGGCGGCGTGGCGAAAGACCCGGCGGCCGACGTTCGTGCGTACGTGGAGCGGGCGGCCCTGGGGAAGGCTCTGGCCCTGGTGGTCAAGGAAAAGCTGCACAACATCGTAGGGCTGAAGAACGACGTCCTGGAAAAGGCGATGCCGGAGTTCCGGTTCTTTACCCTCAGCTTTGGCCAGGTTCCGGCCGGAATGTTGCTGCCGGCGCCGCTGGAGAAGAACAACATCTTTGCGGTAAGGGTCAAGGGTGCGGGGCAGGCGATGATTCACATTACGACGGCGGAGGACCTGCGCTCGTTCTGCGGGGAGAACCTTCGGGCCGCGGGCCTTGACTCGGCGCGCACCGCGGCGAACGCGTATGTGATCCTTCGCAAGGAACTCGCTCAGGAGGGTTGGGGCCTATCCGAGATCGACGCCGGGAAGTTCGACGTGCGCGGCTTGGCTGGTGAGACGATCACCGTGAAGGCCGATGTGCAGATCATTGTGGACGGCGCCAACCAGGGCTCCATCAGCGCGACGCTGTCATTTGCCGGGCCGAAGGGCACCTGCCAAGTCAAGGAGGAGAGAGTCGAGATCAGGACTTTGCAGGGGCCGGTCAGGGCTCCATTCGTGGAACAAGGGCCGGGCGAACGCTGAGGCCCGGGGGCAGCCTGGCGACGACATCGGCTCGCTCATGCTGGTTCAGAGGGCTGTTCGGATGAGCTTGGCGGCTTGTTCGGCGGCCTTGATTATCTCGATCGACATGACGCTTCCGAACTTCGTGTTCCGGGCCTGGGCCGCGAGGAGCATGGACTTTGCGCCGCACGATTGCCTGAGGTACTCGGCCGATGTGCTGAGCGGGGCGGAGTGTGTGCTGAAGTCGCCCTGGGCCAGTTCCTCGGGCGAGACCAGGCGAAGCGCGCCGGGCGCCGCGCCGAAGTCTGCGGCGTCGACGAACAGCACCACTTCAGGCTGCAGGCGCGCGGCTTTGGGCAGCACGTCCTCCGGCACCGATCCGGCGTCGAATATCTTGTTCGATGCGGGGCCGTCCTGGAGGAGTGTCGCGACGGCCTGGCCGAAGCCGTCGTCGCCGCGCAGCGGGTTGCCGACGCAGATGACGGCGATGCGCCTGCCTGCCAGTTCCGCCAGCTTCTTCTCGATGTCGTCCATTGACTTGAGCTCTCCGACGGGTTTGACGATGCTCGGCCGCCCGCGCCGCTTCCATCCTACCAGCCGCGGGTGCCGGTGGCAACTCCCGGCGCGCCGTGTCACCGTTCGAAAGATTGTGTGGGTCCGGCAGCGGCGGGACGAGTTGCTGAATGGGGACTTCTCTGATACAGTGATAGAGCGAGAGGAACGGACGTCATTGGGGCTCGGACAAGGAGACGCTCACCGTGACGGGCAGTGTGTTGTCATCGACAAGGCAAGCGAGGGAAATCGGCGACGAGGAGTTCCGCGCCGTGTCCGCTGATCTGGCGGCGAAGTTCGAGAGACTGCGTCCTCAATCCATCCGGCCGGCGGAAGGCTTTATCAAGTACGACTACTTGATCCCGGCGGGTTTCTACAAGCAGATGTGGGACTGGGACGGCTTCTTCATCGGTTGCCACCTGTGCTCAATCGGCAAACCGGAATACCTCAAGTGGTGGGTCCTCAATTTCGTCGAAGCCATCGATTCCGAAGGGTACGTGCCCGGCTGCATCACCACACAAGGCCCCAGGCCGGTCTTTGGCAAGTTCGCCATGAAGCCGTTCCTGGCCCAGGGGGCGTACTTCTCGTCCAAGGCGTCCGGCGACTTCGGCTGGCTGGAACCCGCCTATGCCGCGATCAAGAAGGTATGCGAATACCGCGAGAAGACGCAGTTCGACAGGAACTACGGCCTGTTCTTCTGGGACAACGCCATGCAGAGCGGGGCGGACAACACGGTGGTCCTCTCGAACGACGACAGGGAACCCAGCGCTATCCTCGGCGTGGACATCAACGTGTTCCAGTATCGGGAGTACCTCGCGCTGTCCAACGTCGCCCGGCAACTCGGCAAGAATGACGATGCCGCATACTTCGGCGAGAAGGCCGCGCACCTGAAGAGCAATCTCATCCGGCACCACTGGGACAGCGAACGCTGTTCGTTCTGGAACGTCCGGCGTCGCGACGGCAGGCCGGTCAGGCGGGTCAGTTACTCCAACTTCGTCGCGCTCATCCAGAAGGAACTTGCTTCGGAGGCGGACGGTAAAGAGATGATCCGCCGCTATCTGTGGAACGAAGAGCACATGCTCGCACCCTGTGGCATCCGAAGTCTGTCGAAACAGGACCCGGACTACAACAACGAGAACATCATCGTCCCCTACTCGAACTGGCAGGGGCCGGTCTGGCCGATCGCCAACTACCTCTATTTCATCGGGTTGAAGAACTACGGGTTCGAACCGGAATGCCGGCAGCTGGCTTTCGCGCTGGGGACCATGCTATCGGACGACATCAACAGGTGCGGGTCGATGCACGAAAACTACCACGCCGATACGGGAGCCCCGCTGGCCCCAACGGCTGAACAATCGAAAGATGGCATCTTTACAGGATTTGTCGGCTGGAATATGCTGGTGCAGAACATGTTCATGGGCATAATCGATGGGAACTGGCTGTTGCTGGAGATCGACTGACGGCAAGCACGCTGTGCGTTGTTTCCGGGTGTGCGCAAGGCGTACCGTTTTCTGGACGGGATGACACACGTGTTTAGAAAAGAGGTGAAACGATGCGCTTGAAGAAGTGGGACGGCAATCCGATCCTGACCGCCAAGAAGGAGAACTATTGGGAGAAGTCTGGCGTACTGAACCCGGGCGCGTATTACGACAACGGGAAGGTGTCGCTGCTGTACCGCGCGAGTGGGGAGGCCGATGAGGCCCGGATCTACATCGGCCTGGCGGAAAGCCGGGACGGGCTGCACTTCGAGCGCGTCTCCGACGAGCCGGTCCTGGCCCCGTCCGAGGATGGGTGGGATGCCGGATGCATCGAGGACCCGCGGGTCGTGAAGATGGACGGGACGTATTACATGACCTACGCCGCCCGGGCCCATGCGCCGTTCGCCCACTGGCAAGGCCGAAAGCGCAAGAACGTGCCGGCGCAGACCCCGACGTGGACGGAGAACTGGACCCGCTCGGGGATCGCCTCGTCGAAGGACCTGCGGCACTGGGAGCGCCTGGGCCCATGCACGAGCGACGAGCTCGACAACCGCGACGTGCTGCTCTTCCCCGAACGGATCAAGGGGAAGTACGTCCTGATGCACAGGGCGATCGACCGGTCGTCGGGAAACAAGTTTCCTCAGTACAAGGAGGCCGCGATCTGGCTGGCGTACTCGGACGACATGAAGACCTGGACGGGCGACAGACTGCTCGCGCGGCCGGAAGCGAAGTGGGAGGGCGGCTGGATGGGTGCCGGTTGCCCGCCGATTCGAACGGGCGAGGGATGGCTGGCCATCTACCACGCGATCGCCAACCTCGACGGCAAGGGCAACGCCTACCGGGCCGGCGCGATGCTCCTTGACCTCGAGGACCCCAGCAGGATCATCGCCCGTCCGGCCGATTTCATCCTCGAGCCCGAGGCCGCCTTCGAACTCGAAGGGGCGGTCAACCGGGTCGTCTTCCCCTGCGGGGCCGTCCTGATCGGCGACGAGCTGTTCGTCTACTACGGCGCCGCCGACTCGGTCTGCTGCTTGGCCACGACGAAGATGAACGACCTGATGACCTGGGTCCTTGAGTCGAAGCTCTGAGAAAGGCCAGATGCACGAGTTCAGCCCCGCTCGCGCCCGCAGGCAGGTGCTGCGTGCACGCTACAGAAAGGAGACCATCCGTTGAGAAAATGCACCGTTCTTGTCCTTGTGTCAGCAGCTCTGACCGCGATCGTTGCTCAGCCTGCCGTGTCGGGCACCGGCACGTCCATTTCAGAACGCGGCGTGAAAGTCTGGGCCTCTGAAAGCCGGTTCACGGGAGACATGACTTTTGTGCAGAAGACGGAGTGGCAGGCCATTTCTGCCGATCGGCTGCCCAGCCCGGTTCGCGGCGATCCTGTGATCGCGACTGAGACCGTGCTTGGTGCGTTTGATTCCGAGAAAGGCGGGGTGAGCTTCTATACTCGGGAAGGAGACCGGCTGACGAAACGGGGAGTCGTCATGCCAGACCCTGCGCCCCGGCCCGTCACGTACGAACTCCTCGCGGGCGACGAGAAAACCGGCCTGGGAATCGCGGTCTACTCCGGCGAGAAGCGGCTGGAATACACACTCTACCTGAACAAAGACGGGATCGTTGAATTCAAGCCGGCACGGGCGCAACGAGTGACCGTCAGCGAATGCGCGCAATCATACGGCATGGTGCCATCCTTCATCGGCACGGACTTTGTCTACGACCCGCGGAAATGCGCGGCGTCAGACCACGTGTACATTCCGTCGATGAACTTCTACGTGGGTTTTGCGAAAGGCAATGACTGCGTCATGGTCGGCGTGTGGCCTCCCGGAGACCAGTGTGTAGCGCTCGGACTCAAGGGAGCGGGCGAGGACAGGATCATCGACAGATTCTCCATTGACCTGGCGGACCGCAGCATCTATCTCTCCTGGCTGACGGGCCCGAACATCTGGCACTGCGAGCGGCTGAAAGAGACCTATCTCGAGAGGGATACGGTGATCGGCTGGCAGAGGCCGTTCGATGCGAAGTGGATCGGCCGCTTCTTCATCAAGAAAGAAGGGATGAACTATCCATTCTATTTCAGGCAAGGCAAGAGCGGGTTATGGGGCCGATTCATGAGGGACCAGTATGCCTGTCCTTTCTGGTTCGACAAGGAGAAGACATACGTCCATTTCGAGAAGAAGTTCCCGCCGGAAGGCGAGGCTCTCATCTACTACCTGGAACCGCACAAGAGCGTGGACCTGAGCGGCTGGATCACGGAATGTATGGTCGCGGAGCCCTACACGGGAGGGACGACCGGTCCCGAGTTGTTGGCCGTCGAGTTCGAGCCCGAAAAGAGCGGCAAGGCGGACTGGAAGCTCGTGACGGGCAAAGGCGTCGTCACCCCTTGGCGCGGTCAGATCCAAGGCAACGAAGGCGACAACCAGGTGAGCTACATGCGCACGGAGGTCTGGTCGCCGAAGGCGCAGGAGGCCAGGCTTGAGATGGGATGCGATGGCATGATCAAGGCATGGCTCAACGGGAAGGCAGTCTACTCAAACAATGCCCTGAGGGGGTGCGCGGACAGCGAACACAAGGCCCCGGTCTCTCTGAAGGAAGGCTGGAACCCTCTGATGGTGAAGGTCACGCAGGGCGGCGGAGGCTGGGAGGGTTCGGTGAATGTGCGGGCCGCTGACGGCAGCGCGCTCGCCGGGCTGCGCTTCAGGGCCGATACCCACGTCACGAACGACGAGGCCGCTGGGAAGCCCCGCGTCCCCGCGTCCGTGCCTTCGCCGGTCGGCGTCATGCAGAAAGCGTTGGGTAAGGAACTGGCCGACAAGCTGCTGGACTTCGAGGGCATAAGGTACAGACCCCTTGTCGAACACGGCAGGGCCGTATGCTCCATGTCTGACGAGATGGGGCGGATCCTCGACGAAGGGATCGACGCCCCCTTCGTTACGGCCTGGCAGTTTGCCGCGCATACGGAGCCGTGGGCAGACATAAAGACCTTCGTCGAGATGACGCCCGACAAACTCAAGGCCATCGAGGCGTCTGCCGCCAAGGCCAAGCTCACGGAATCGCCCGGCGGCGGCGGCGGCAACCGCGTTAACCGCGTTGACTTCCTCGGCCGCTTTCCCGAAGACAAGCGCACGAACATCGCCGGGTACGTGATGCGCACCGTCCGCGCGAAGAAGCCCATGAAGGTGAGAATCTGCACCGGCAGCGACGACGCCCTGCGCATCTGGGTGAACGGCGCCAAGGTCACCGAGCGGCTCGTGTATCGCGGCGCCGAGCAGGATAGCGAGTCGGCGCTCGCCGACCTTCGCGAAGGCGACAACACACTTCTCGTTGAGGTGTCGCAAGGAGACCAGGGCTGGGGGTTGTATCTCCGCCTTGAGCAGGAGAACGGCAACTCGATCGAGCTTGCGGACAACGGCGAAATAACCATTCGCGACGATGTCGGCAGGCCGCGCGGACTGAAGCGCGGGCAGCAAGCGGAGCAATACGTCGGCGACATGGCCAAGTTCATCATTCAGATACACGACAGGATCGTCGAGTATGACGGCCTGGCGAAACGGATCAAGCAGTTGTTGGAAACAGAGAAGAAGGCGGATCCCGAACTGGCGGGCGCCGTGCAGCGTATGGAGCAAACGATTGCCGAAATAGAGGACCAGGCCAGGCGGGCGCCCGCTTTTTCATCCGAAGAAGTCCAGAAATTGGCGGAGGAAGCCAAGAAGCATTGCCGCAAATTCGACGGCAAGACCAGGGCTATGTGCGAGGACCTGGGCAATAAATGCAGCGGAATCGCCGGAACCCAGGATGAGATCACGCGGGATGTCAGCATACTGGCGATCCGGCTCACCGAACAAGCGGCGGAACTCGGCCAAGCCTCGAAGAAACGGGTAAGACTGGCAGAACAGATTATTACCCAATCACGGCAGGTTATGAGATGCGCCACCTGGTGGGAACCGACGAGGATCTACCTGCCGAAATGCGACCGGGGTCACCTTGAGAATCACAGCCACGCGAAAAACACTGATATTTCTGGTGCCTCTAGTTGTGGCGGCATGCCTGGTCGTGATAATCAAGGCAACGGCCCCCACGGGACGGCCCCAGGCTGTCGGGGCACCCGCGGGAGAAGCGACGCAGGGTGCGCCTCCCAAGGAGACCGCCGCGCCAGGCGGCATCGAAATGGTGCTGATCCCCGGAGGCGAATTCCTGATGGGCAGTGAGGCGGAGATCGACGTCCGGCCTGTCCACAGGGTCTCGGTGAGCAGCTTCTACATGGACAAGTACGAAGTGACACAGGAAGCGTACCGGGAGATTATGGGCAAGAGTCCCTCGAGGGAGGCGGGCAAGACGAATCCGGTGGAACGGGTGAGATGGTCGGACGCAACCAAGTTCTGCAATGCGCGTTCGGTCAGAGAGGGATTGCGGCCGTGCTACGACCTCAAGACCCGAGTCTGTGACTTCGACGCCGACGGGTATCGACTGCCGACGGAAGCGGAATGGGAATATGCGTGCAGGGCCCGGACGCAGGGGGATTACTACTTCGGCAGCGACACCAGGAGCCTGCAGGCGCATGCGTGGTTCAAGGGGAACGCCGGACGCCGGCCCCACCCCGTGGGGCAGAAACGCCCGAATCCGTTCGGCCTGCATGACATGTCGGGCAACGTCTGGGAATGGTGCAACGACTGGTACCAGGTCGACTTCTACGAGGGCAAGCCGGCCGCGGACCCGCAAGGGCCGGCAACGGGCAGAAAGAAGGTCCTCCGCGGCGGTTCCTGGTCACACAGCGCAGACAGTTGCACCAGCTGGACCCGTTATTGCGATGACCCCGGCTTCAGCGACACATGCGTCGCGAGCGACGATTACGGTTTCCGATGCGTGAGAAAAGCGAGTCCGGACGCTCCGCGAGGTGCGCGGCCGTGAGTGCGGGGCCTCACACCGATGCTGTTGTCCTTCCCGCTTCACGTTAGCGGTGCGTCGAGTGTTGCGGCCGAGTAGAAAGACGTGGAGTAGATGCTTTTCCATACTTGGACATTCGTGCTGTTCTTCCTGGCCGTATATCCGGGCTATCTTGCCCTGAAGGGGACCCGGTTCAGGCTCCACTGGCTTTTGCTTGCCTCCTATGTCTTCTACGGATGGTGGAACCCCCTTTATCTACTGTTGATTCTCTGTTCCACGACGGTGGACTACCTCGTAGTCCTCCGAATGGCCAGGAGCGAGAGGAAGAAACCCTGGCTTTCGGTAAGCGTCATAAGCAACCTGGGGCTGCTGGGCTTCTTCAAGTACGGGGGGTTCGTCACCGACAGCCTCAATGCCCTGCTCGCCTGGATCGGACTCAGTTATGCCATTCCCGCACCCGGCGTTCTGCTGCCCGTCGGCATATCATTCTATGTCTTCCAGTCGATGAGCTATACCATCGACTACTATCGCGGCCGTATTGAGAAAGAGCCCAGCTTCATCCGCTACGCCACGTTCGTCTCGTTCTTTCCGCAGCTTGTCGCGGGCCCCATCGAACGAGCCGGACACCTCCTGCCGCAACTCCGGCAGCCGGCGAAAGTCTCAGGAGAGGATGTGGCTGAGGGCCTTTCGCTTTTCGTCGTGGGGCTGTTCAAGAAGATCGCCCTCGCCGACTACCTGGCGATATACGTTGACAGGGTGTACACCGCGCCTGGCCAGTTCGATTCGCCCGCGCTGCTCCTGGCCACCTTCGCGTTCGGGTGGCAGATCTATTTCGACTTCAGCGGCTACACGGACATGGCCCGGGGCGTGGCCCGCCTGTTCGGCGTCCGGCTGATGCTTAACTTCAACAATCCGTATCTGGCCACGGGCCTGGGCGATTTCTGGCGAAGATGGCACATCAGCCTTTCCACCTGGTTCAAGGATTACCTGTACATCCCGCTCGGCGGGAACCGCACGGGCACGTTCAACACGTACAGGAACATGTCCCTGACGATGCTGATCTGCGGGCTGTGGCATGGGGCCGCCTGGACGTTCGTTGTGTGGGGCGTATTGCACGCCTCCGGCCGCGTGCTGACGCGGAGCCTCGAAGCAAGCACGTTCTACAGAGAGCGTGTCCCCGAATTCGCCAAGAGGCTCTGGGTCTTCTCGTTCGTCACGTTCGCGTGGATCTTCTTCAGGGCGGCGACCTTCACCGACGCCTGCCTGATCGTCAGGAGGATATTCACCGCCGGATGGAGCGACCCGGCATTCCCGCTTCTTGCCCTTGGGCTGATCTGCGCCGTGTGGATTTACCAGTTCGTCTATGAATCACGATTCCGTTGCGTGCTTGGAACGGCTCCCGTTCGGGTGGGAGCGGTCGTGGCAATGATCCTCTACATGCTCGTGTTCGTGACGGCGGCCAATCAACCGTTTATCTATTTCCAGTTTTAGTGGTCGGCCATGGACAAGATCA
>CAYXNI010000005.1:0-21714 GCA_964466285.1 uncultured Planctomycetota bacterium
CAGAAAACGACAATCACCAAATGTCGAATGACAAATGTCGAATCAAATCAAAATGACGAATGGCCGAATGACGGAGACGCGGTCACAGCGATGCCCCATTTGTTCCTCATTGAGCCAGCCGGCGCTCTGCGACCTGTGCGGCCTGCGCGGCATCGAACCCTCGCTCATTCATTCGTCATCTGCCGTTCTTCACTTGCGCTCAAGCTTCTTGCCGAGGAGGTTTTCGACGTCTGTGCGCTTGCCGTCGAGCCGGCCGGTGCAGCCCTCGCGGTCGTCGATCGCGATGTGCGTGAGGACGCGGCCGGTGAAGGTGCGCCCGACGTCATGGGCGGCCTTGACCACGGCCATGACCCGGTCCCAGTCGCCCTCGATCTCGGTGCTCATCGCGTTGAGGCGGTATGGGAGGCCGGACTTGTCGATGACGTCGAGCACTTTGGCGATCTGGTGCTTGAGCTCGGTTCCGCTGCCGACGGGCACGACGCTGAAGGAAACGACCATCTTAAACCTCCTTTGCCGGGCGGCCAGGCGGGACAGAGAAGCAGCCGGAGCATCCCTAAGGGCAGCGCTGGCCGGTGACCGTGCTTCAGAACCTTTCAAGGATCAGGCCGGCAACCTTTCTGCCGCTCATGAGCATGCCGCCGAAGACGGGTCCCATGCGTGGCGAGCCGTAGATGGCGTTGCAGCACATCCCCGCGGCGAAGACACCGGGGAAGAACTCGCGCGTGTTCTCCATGATCATGCGCTCGCCCACATCGGCCCACATGGATTTTTCGCCGACAATTTCGCCGGCTGGGGTGTCGAGCTTCGCGCCGCTCTTCCGCTGGAGTATGTGGGCGATTTCGGCGGCGTGTCCCGTTGCGTCGATGACATACTTCGACCGCACGGTGATCGGGTCAACGTGGAGGTTGGCGATGCCGACCGCACTCCAGTTGATGACGAGGCCGGTGACGCGGCCGCCGGTGACCATGACGTCCTCGACGCTGAGCAGGTTGAAGATTTTGGCGCCGGCCTTGCAGGCGGCGGAGCAGATGGTCGAGACGGCCTCGACGGCATCGGCGGTGAAGTAGTCTTGCTCGTAGGGGTTGGTGCGGACGCCGAACTCGTCGAGAATGGCCTTGCTCTCCCGTTGGACGACGATCTCGTTGAACATGATTCCACCGCCCCACATGCCGCCGCCGACGGAGAGTTTTCGCTCGAAGAGGACGACCTTCTTGCCGGCTTTGGCGAGGTAATACGCGGCGGTCAGTCCGGCGGGTCCGCCGCCGACGATGGCGACGTGGGACTCGAGGGCGTCGAGCAACTTGGCGGAGAAGCGTTCGATGATGGCCCGCGAAATCTTGACGTCATCCAGGGGCATCCAAGGTCTCCTTCGCACCGTACGGTTGGTTCGGCAAGCATGTACGAGGTTCTTATACCATAATGCAGTAGGGATTCAAGGGGATTCGCCGAGCGGCAGAATCCCGAAGGTGGGTCACCGCTCTGACGGCCGTTGGCTGGGGCGGCCGGAGAAGGACGGGAGCCGGAAGCCGCGTTCGATCACCCGGTTGATGACGATCTTCGTGAACTCGGTGCGCCGTGAGCGCTCCTCAGGAGTCGAGTTCTCGATCATTTCTTTCATCCGCTGCGGGGCGAAGCCGCGCGGGGACGGCCTGTCGCCCAGCATGCTGGCGTACTCATAGCTCGAGCCTTCGGAGACGAGGAAGTTCCGCTCGACATCCTGCGGGCACTTGAGGATCTGCGGATCCGGCAGATACGTGGCTAGCACGTCGGCCCTTCAGTAGTGCATGCGCTGACGGCGGGGCGGGATGTTCATGAGCTGACGGTACTTGGTGACCGTGCGGCGGGCGACGTCGATGCCCCGCTGCTTAAGGATGTCAAGCAGGGCGACGTCGCTGAGGGGTTTCTGCTTGTCTTCTTTTTCGATGAGGTCGCGGACGAGGGCCAGGACGCTCTCGCGGCACTCGGCGGTCTCGTCATCTTCAGCCGCGGCATGGACGGCGCTGCCGGCGAAGAAAAAGCGGATCTCGTGGAGGCCGTTCGGAGTGTCGACGTACTTGTTCGCAATGGCGCGGCTGACCGTGGAGACGTGGACGCGGGCGGCCTCGGCGACAACGCCCATCCGGAGGGGCTTGAGGAAACGGATGCCCTTGTCGAAAAATTCGCGCTGGTGCTTTACTATCTCTTCCATAATTCGCTTCAGGGTGTTGCGGCGTTGTTCGATGGCATCGATAATCCAACGGGCCGCCTGAAGCTTCTGCCTGATGTAGTCTTTCTCCTCCGCGGTGCTGGTCTCGGACTGCATGACGTGGAGGTACTGGCCGCTGACGCGGAGGCGCGGGACGTAATCGTCGCACATGACGACCTCGTAGTCGCCGTGCTCGTTCTGTTGGACGCGGACGTCGGGGAGTACGTATTGGGGCTGCTCGGTGCTGAACACGGCCCCGGGTCTCGGGCTGAGGTGATAGATGAACTCGGCGGCCTCGCGGATTTCCTCAAGCGTGTACCCGGTTTCCTTGACGATCTTGGGGAAGCGGTTCAGCCGCAGGTCGTCCAGATAGCGGGTAATGATCTGGCCGACAAGGCTCGACTGTGGCGTCGGATCGTCCTTGATCTGGAGGAGCAGGCATTCCTTCAGGTCGCGGGCGCCCACGCCCGGCGGCTCCAGCGACTGGACAACCCAGAGAACACGTTCCGCCTGAGCGGCGGTGGTGCCCGGGGGCATCGATCCGACAAGCTCTTCCATGGGATATTGGAGATAGCCGTTGTCGTCCAGGTTGTAGATGATGTTTTCCGCGATCCGGCGCGTGCCAGGGTCCAGGTCAAGCATGCTGAGCTGGTTGGTGAGGTGTTCCTGGAGGGTGAGGCTCCGGGCGGCGGTGTTCTGCATGGCTTCCAGCTTGGGGTCGCGTTCGCCGCGCTGGGGCCGCGCGGCGGGCGTCTGGCTCGAGTACTCGCGCAGCCGCTCCTCCATCTCCTGCATCTTGTCGAACTCAGAGTCGTCGACAGTGCGCTCGTCCTTCGCTTCGGCCGCCCGCTCTTCGACCGCCCGCTCTTCGTCCGTCCGCTCTTCGTCCTCCGCTCCTTCAATGCCCGGCTCCATCATCTCGAGCACCGGGTTCTCCAGCATTTCCTGGTTGATCCGCTGCTGCAGCTCGAGGGTGGGGAGCTGGAGAATCTCTATCGACTGGATAATCTGCGGCGCAAGCCGCATTCTCATCTCCAGCCTCTGATAAAGCGAGAGGTCCATGTTCATCGGCATGAAGTCGTCTCTCTCTCTGCCGCTCGGTCCAAGGGGTCAACACTTCATTCTCGGACGGAACGTCCGGTCATTTAGTCTTCAGCGGCTGCCGGCCTTTAAGGGCGCCGGCCAGGGTGGTCCGGGCGGTGTGCTCGAGCTGGCCGCCGGCGGGCACGCCGCGTGCAAGCGCCGACACGGCCACCTCAAGCGGCGCCAGCTTCTCGGCGATGTAGTTCGCGGTCGTGTCGCCTTCCGTGTCCGGGTTGGTCGCGATGATGACTTCTTTGATGCCACCTTTGCGGACCCGCCGGACGAGCGCCTCAACGGTCAGATTCTCGGGGTACACACCGTCGAGCGGCGCGATGCGACCGCCGAGGACGTGGTACAGCCCGCGGTAGCTGCCGCTTGCCTCGATGGCAGCCAGATCCAGCACGGTCTCGGCCACACAGACCGTCACCCTGTCTCGGCCGGAATCCGCGCAGATCGGGCAGGGATCCGATTCTGATATATTATAGCACACAGAACAGGCCAGTGCCTTGGTCTTTACGGCGCGAATTGCCTCGACGAGGCGGCCGGCCTCGTCGGGGCAGAGGGACTGGACGTAGTAGGCCAGGCGAGTGGCGGTCCGAGTGCCGATTCCGGGCATCTTGGCGAATTCCGCCGTCAGCCGCTCGATGCTTTCGGGTTGCTTTGCCATGGCTTATGTTTCAAGTGTCAAGTTTAAAGTCTAAAGTCGAACAGCAAGCACACAGCCCCGGCCTTCCCTCTCCAACTTTAGACTTTCAACTTTGAACTTTAAACTCCTTTACACCATTCCCGGTACCGACAGGCCGCCGGTGATCTTGCCCATTTCCGCGTCCGCGAGCTCGCGGGCCTTCTTGACGGCCTGCGAGACGGCCGCGATGATGAGGTCCTGGAGCATGTCCACCTCGCCAGGATCAACGACCTCGCGCTCGATCTTGAGAGCGACGAGTTCGAGCCGGCCGTTGACCATGGCCTTGACCATGCCGCCGCCCGCGGTGCCCTCGACGACACGGGTGCGCAGGTCCTCCTGAACCTGGGCCATCTTCTTCTGGAACTCCTGGGCCTGCTTCATAAGGCCCCCCATCGGGTTGAATCCTTTCATTCTGTCTCCTTCCGCCTATTCGGCCTTCTCGTGCGGGGCAGACCGGGGCCTGGTTTCCCTGGTGGCGATGACTCGGGCTCCGAAGATCCCCATTGCCTTTTTCACGTGCTCGCCTTTGGGCTGGGCCGCCGCCGGCTGCGAGGCGGGCTGGGGCGCGGTCCCCGTGCTCTCAGCCGCAGGGGTGCGCAGCTCAACCCGGCACACCTTGCCCGTGATCTCGCCGATCGCGCTCTGGATGAGTTCGAGGTTCGCCTTCGCCTGTTCGAAGGCAACGCGGTCGAGTTCAAGAATGTAGCTGCCGTCGGCGCCCGGCTCGCCGGACGGGCGCAACGTCGCTTCGCCGAGGAAGTGGGCCAGGGGCGGCTTGGCCCGTTCGATCAAGGCCAGGGCGTCCGTCCACAGATCGCCGGTCGCCGCCGGTCTGGGGCCGGCCTCTTCCGGCCGTTCCGCCTGGGAGGCCGCCTGTGGGCTCTTGCCCGTTCTTGCGGTTGCGGATGCGTTCGGAGCGTCTGCGGCCCGCCGCGTGGCAGGTGCGTCGGGCCGGCTTCCGCCCGCGCCGCCTCCCCTGGCGCCGCCGGCCTCGAGCGAGCGCAGCCGTGCGAGGACCTCATCGAGCGGCCGCAGTTCGTGCACGTCGGCGGCCTTGATCAAGGCCAGCTCGAGCACGATGCGGCTCTGGCTGCTTCGCTTTGCGCGGTCCTTGGCCTCGGCGAACATCTGGACGAGGAACATGAGCGCGTCGGTCGTGAATTTCTGGGCGAGTTCGCCCAGGACCTTGCGGTCTTCCTCGCCCCGGTCAATCAGGGGTGTGTCGGGGCCGGCAACGCGGGCGATCAGGAGCTCCCGGAAGCATTCGATGAACTGCTGCATGAGCTCGTCGTCGGCGGCGCCGCGGGCGAGTGTATCGTCGGCCAGTTCGACGGCCTTCCGGGGATCGTGATCGGCGAGCGCCCGGATGACCTCGAAAAGCGTCTTCTGGGAGACGGCGCCGGTGAGTTCCTCCAGGTCTTTGAGGGTGATCTCGCCGCCTGCCAGCGCGATCAACTGGTCGAGGAGCGACTCGGCGTCGCGCATGCCGCCGTGGGCCGCCCGCGCGATCGCGTCGAGCACGCCGCCGGCCACCTTGATCTTCTCCTGCTCGCACAGGCCGGCCAGGTGCTGAGCTATGCTGGTGGCCGGGATGCGCCGGAAGTCGAACCGCTGGCAGCGCGAGCGGATCGTCTCGATCACCTTCTGCGGCTCGGTCGTGGCGAAAATGAACTTGACGTGCGGCGGCGGCTCTTCGAGCGTCTTCAGGAGGGCGTTGAAAGCGTCCTTCGTCAGCGCGTGCACTTCGTCGATGACGTAAATCTTGTGCCGCGAGCGCGCCGCCGCGTAGCGCGCGTTGTCCCGCAGCGCGCGAATCTGGTCGATGCCGCGGTTGGACGCGCCGTCGATCTCGATGACGTCGACGTCGTCGCCGGTGTCGATGCTCTTGCAGATTTCGCACTTGTTGCATGGGGCCGGCGTCGGGCCCTTCTTGCAGTTCAGCGCCTTGGCCAGGATGCGGGCCATGGTCGTCTTGCCGACGCCGCGCGGGCCGGTGAACAGGTACGCATGAGCCACACGCCCCGACTCGACCGCGTTCTTCAGCGTCTGAGCGGTCGTTTCCTGCCCGATCACCTCATCGAACGTCTTCGGCCGGTACTTTCTTGCCAGAACGAGATAGGACATTTCGTTGCCCGTTAACCGTTAATCGTTATTCGTCATCGGTTATTCGTTGAACGCCACTCGCAGCTTGCCCGGGCGTTCGGACGATTGACGAATAACGAAATCAAAAAAGGCCGTGCGGTCCTCCTTCGACACTGCTCGCGGCCGCGCCGATGCGCAGTTAGCTCCAGCCAGGCAACCCCACGGCACACGGGACTGGGTGTTTATGGCTGCTCCCTTCCGGGCCTGACCAGGTTCACACCGCCCTGTTGCATGGGACCCAACCTTCAACGCCACTAACGCAGCGGAAACGACCGTAAGCGGGAGCCTCGGGAGGACATTCGCCCTGCTGTGGCGGATTGCAGGTCATCCACCGAAGTGGACTCAGGGCACCGCCAATTCCCCGCTAAGCACGGCCACAAATCCTGCGCCGGGCTCACGCCCAGCTTACGCCCAATGTACCATGCGGCGGCGTGGCAGTCAAGGCAGACAAGCTGCAAATCCGGCTGGGGAATAGCGCTTTTCATGGCAAGTTCCGCCATCTACAATGGTATGCAGGCGTGCACGATGGAATCCCGGTGAAAGGGGGCACATGCGAGGGGCACGTTCGCTCTCCAGCAGACCGCAGGCAGGCCGGGCGCGTTCGCCGCCCGGGAGTGTTCCCTGTGGTTGGCAGTCTCTGGTCCATCGGTCTCACATGGAGGAAGTGCTATGAGATACGCTCTACTGGGAATGCTCGGTGTGGTGATCTGTCTCGGCTTCACGGGCTGCGCCGGCATAGTGGCCCCCGTCATTCCGCCCACGGCGATGGTGCTGACCAACGTCAAGGCGCCCCTGAGCACCGAATTCAACAACACCTCTCTCGGCACCAAGACCGGAAGTTCAGAGAGCATGGCCGTCCTGTGGCTGGTCGCCTTTGGCGATTGCAGCATCGAGACGGCCGCGAAGAACGGCGGCCTCAAGACGGTCAACTACGCGGACTACGAGGTGATGACAGTGTTGTTCGGCATGTTCAGCAGATTCCAGGTGATAGTCCATGGCGACTAGCCGGCGGAGACGCCCAAACGCAAGGAGAACGCACATGCGAAAGCTGCTGGTGCTCTTGCTCCTGCCCGCGTTAGCGCTCAGTCTTGCCGGCTGCGTGGCCCACAGGACGCCGGTCAGGCCGCCAGAGGGCCTCCTGTTCACCCAGTACAAGGCCCCGCTCACGGTCAACTTCGAGAACGCCAAGCTGGGAACCAAGACGGGAGTCGCCAAGACGCTGTATATCCTCGTTCCCTTCATAGGCATCGACTTCGCATGGGGCCGGTGCGACATCGATGCCGCGGCCAAGAACGGCGGGATCCAGACCGTGACCTACGCGGATTACGAGGTGATAAAGGTCCTCGGCCTGTTCGGAGAGTTCACCGTCCGCGCGCACGGCGACTGATCCGCGGCGGACCGGTGAGTAGCTTGCAGGCAGGCATCCGACGCCGATGTCCGTGAAGGGCAGGGGCGGCCACGCGGCCGCTCCTGCTCTATTCATGCGGCGGGGAAGGCTCAGTGGGTCATCGCGTAAGTGATGATGTTCGCGCCGAGCTTGAGGGCGTCCTCGGGCGAGTAGCTGAGGGCGTATGGCCGGCCCAGCCCGTCCCACTGGCTGCCCAGCCCGTACCTGCTGTAGACGACGCAAAGGATGCCGCCGCTCGTGATGCCCTCGAGAGTGGGCGTGTCGAGCTTCGGCTGCTGCTGCCGGAGCCAGTCGGTGTAGGTGACCTTGCTGATGGGCGTGAGCGAGCTGTAGATCGGGTGGTTCTGCGGGAGTTCCTTGAGCTCGGCCTTGGGGAGGACGCGGGCGATCTCGCGGCGGAAGGCCTTGTCGAACGCGGGCCGCCCGCAGCAGGCGTCGGCCAGCAGGACGCCGCCGTTGGCCAGGTAGCTGCGGAGCACCTTGATCTCGTCGTCGCCGAACGTGAAATCCTCGTGGCCGGTCATGTAGAGGAAGGGATACTTGAAGGCGTCGGACTGGCGGAGGTCGACGGGGGCCCGCTTGAACTGCACCTCCATCGTCGAGTGTTTGCCCAGGAACTTGAGCAGGTTCATCGCCGCCGACGGGCTGGGGTCCCAGTCGCCCGCGTGAACGACCTGCGGAAAGATGAACTCCTCGCGGGTCTTCTCGCTCTCTTGGTAGTAGACCTTTGCGGTTCCCTGCTGTTTGCCTAGCTCGTAGTGAGCGAGGAAGTAGGCGATCATGTTGACGCCGAGCTGGCGTGCGTTGCCGGGCTGGATTCTGCGGCCGTCGGGGTGCTCGTGGCCGGCCCAGCCGCAGCACACGTCGGCGTCGTACAGGATCACGGCAAGGCGGCAGCCGAGCGTGATGCCCTTGACGGGCGGGTCGATTTCCTGGTACGCGCCGCCGGGCTCGCGGACGTTGACCTTGCCGATCTTGTAGAAGCACGAGTACAGCGGGTGGTCGGGCGGAACAGGCCGCAGGGGCCGATCGGGGAACAGCCTTTTCATCTCGACGAAGGCGGCGTTGCGGAAGGCGTTCGAGCCGCAGCAGGGCGACATCACGAGGAGGCCGCCGTCCCGCAGGTACCCCCGCAGCTTCTCGATCTGCTCGTCCGTGAACGCGAAGGCCTGGTGGCCGGTGATGTACAGGATCGGAAGCTCGGCTGGTGTGAAGGAGAAGTCCTTGAGGGTGGTGTAGACCCAGCGGTACTGGATGTTGAGGAGGCGGTTCGCCTCGCCGATGAGGTTGTGTGCGTCGGTCGTGTCGCCCTGCCAGTCGAAGTAGCTGTAGCGTTGTCCGTCGGGCGAGGTTTTCCAGACCTGTTCGCCGTATTGGAGTTTGCCGATGAGAGCGGGCGGCTCCGGCGGGCGCTTCTTCTCCGTCCGCCGCAGCGGAGTGGCCGGGAGCGGCAGCGGCGGGAAGCTCTCGCCGCCCTTCCGGTGTTGCGGCTTGGGCGGTGGCGGAGGCTCGAAATCAGCCAGCACGAGGTTCGCGCCGCAGAACGCGACCAGCAACGCCGCCGCCAACGCCAACGCCGCGACCAGAACGAACCGCCCTCCCCTTGCACGCGACACGAAAGGCCCTGCATTTGTACGCATCGGGATCAGCCTCATCTTGCGACCATCCGTCCTGCGCCAATGAACCGCTACGGAAAGTATACCACAGTTCCCCGGCTTTTCGAGCAAAAGTCTTCGGCGTTAAAGCCCACCGCTCGCCACCGCCCACTGACCGGCCGGAACCCATCCGCTTCCCCTGAGTTCACTACCTTGAAGATTGCGTTTCCCCGAGCTCGCCCGCCGTGGTCAGGTGGTGCTCGAAGCCGGCCTCAAAGGCCTTTTCGTTCGTCTGCGTCATGCTTTCCCCCCAGGATGAACCGCGCCCGCTCGCGCCGGAGCATCTCGAACGGCGTCATGCACTTGATGCGGAGGCCGATGCACACGTTCGGAATCTTGATCTTCTTCGTCGTGTCGGCGGCGATTTCGTGGGTGACGAGCGTGTGCCCGTGGGCGAGTGCGTGGGCCACCAGGTAGTAATCAGCCACTTGCAGGAACGTGCTCACAGCAGCCGGCTCATACGTTTGGCTCGTTGCCCAACGGCTGACCGTGGCCAGAGCAGGCAGCATCGCGCTATCCGGTCTGAGAAAGAAGCCAAGCCCGCGCTGCTTCGCCCAATCAGCAAGCTCGTCGTCACCGGCTTCAATCTCGTCGCCGACCTTCTCGATGCTGAAGACGAGCTTCGCCTCATTGCTTGCGATAAGCCAGTCCCAGAACGCCGGACAGAAGTCGAGACCGTAGTAGAGATTTTTCGCCTGCATGAACACGTTGGCGTCGAGCAGGTAGGCCATCAGACCACCCCCAGGCTGCGGCCGAGCTCGCGGAAGGTTTCCAGCTTCGAGAAGCCCAGCATGCGGAAGGCGTCGCGATGCAGCGTCTGGCCTTCGAGGGTGCTGACGACGAGCGCGCGGGCGAAGCGCTTGCTGACCCGCGCCGCCTGAGTCAGGTAGAAGTCGCCGCCCTTTCCCTTCGGGAGCGTTCGTAGCCGCGCCAGTTCCTCGTCATACTTCCGCCAAAACTGCTCCTGGGTAAGGCCACCTGCATCGTGGATACGGCGCAGGATGACCAGAGTGCTTACCTTGAAACGCCGGGCCAGTCGGTCAACTTCGCCGCGCACTTCGGCGCTCCTCTGGTACTCGTTGCGCAGGACGGCCAGCGGAACCAGCAGTTCCGCAGCAACTCGGTTGCACCAGCGCTCGACATCGTGGTCCGGCATGAGGGACGCCTGCGCGTCCGAGACGGCGGACTGCCCGAGCCAGACATGCGTCAGTTCGTGCGCCAGCGTGAACATCTGAGCCGCTTTGGTGTCGGCGCCGTTGATGAACACCAGGGGCGCCAGTTCATCCGCCATTGCGAAGCCGCGAAACTCAGCCGGATCGAGATGGCGGCGGTTGTTGTTCAACACCACGCCGCTGCACATGACGAGGACGCCCAGTTCATCGGCTTGGCCGATGAAGCGGCGCAGCGCATCCGTCCAGGTCGGCGTTCGGCGGCGCTCCTCCAGGTCGAACCCAAGGATCTGTCGAATCTTTGCCGCGACCTTGACGATATCGTCCGTCACGCGCGCCGAACCCACGAACAAAAGCGGCTTCTCGCCCATAGACCGCGCGAAGTCGCGGTACCATTCCTGGCGCTGTTGGCAGAGATAGATCATGTCGAGCAGATCAGGGCTCGGGTGTTCCCTGTGCACGTTGCCGCTGGTTCGGAAGTCCGGGATCGGGATACGCTCGACCGGCGGCTTCTGCAAGAAGAGATAGCCAACGGGCGTGCGCATGGCCTTGGCGAACCTCTCGACCTGCTTGAGCGTAGGCCGCGCCTCGCCACCCTCCCACGCGGCAAGCTTTGGAAAACGGTCGGCCAGCGCACCGCGGTCGAACCCGGCGCGCTCACGCGCCCAGCGCAGCAATTCCGGTTTCAACTCGACGCGCACCATCGCGGCCTCCCGACCGGGCACGGACTGTCTGCCACAACGCGGGACCTGCGTTCGAATCCTCGCACATCAATCTTATCTGTCACCGCGGTCGATATCAACTGTCCTGCTCCGTTGAAAAAGCGATCCGGCATCGCCTGGCGGGCAACCTCAACTACCCGTTGAACCTCTTCACCCTGGTCGGAGCATGCACTCCCGAAGAGGTCCGCGCGAACCTCCCGGCGCTCGACATCGCCCTCATGCCGGCGGAGATGGCCTGGCTCAATCTCGAACGCGACACCCGCTGAACACCCCGCCATGATATGATGGCCCGCCGCGTCGACCCCGACGGACACATGCCCACCCCCAGCGGTGAAATCATCGAAATCCTTGTTTCCTGTGCCGTGTAATATAAAATAGAGACATTGAAGGCATCGGCTGGCGGGTCCCTGAATGGACAAGACCGGAAAACGCAACCCCCTCGGCCTCGCCGACTACCGTCCGGCGGAGGCGTTCACGCCGAATCCCGCGCGCCGAGCGGCCACACACCTCGTCGCACTCGGCCTCTTCGCCGCCGTCCTCATCGTCTCCGACGCCATCACATACTCCATCCGCCTGACCAAAGACAAGCCGCTGCCCACCATCATCGACCTCGTCGATCTTACCGGCAACACTCAGGATAAGGACCGCGGCCAGCAGAAGGAGGATCCTAAAGTCAAGGAGCCGGAACCCGACCCGGCCCAGGAACCCCCGAAGGAACCCGTGCCTGACACCCCTGTCGTGGCGAGGGCTGTGGACGAACGGCCCCCTGCGCCGGTGGTCGCGGACGTACCGAGCGACAACAACTCCAGCAGACTCCCCATCATCGCGGTCGAAGGCGCCGGTCCCGCGCGCGGCGGCGCAGGCATATTGGCCGGCCGCCACGACAAGAAAGCCGCTCTCGGCAAGTACGGCGGCGACGGACGAACGGAGGACGCCGTCCGCCTCGGGCTCCAGTGGCTCGCACGACACCAGAGCCCTGACGGCTCCTGGGGCGAGACCGACTTCGCCGAACGCTGCAAGCCGGGCGACCCATGCCACGGTGAAAGCATCTCCTCTTCCCCCCTCAACCCCGCCGTCACCGGCCTCGCCCTCCTCGCCTTCTGCGCGAGCGACAGCACCCACCTGAAAGGCGAGCACAAGGACCAGGTCGCGAAGGGCGTGAAGTACCTCCTCAGCATCCAGGCCGCCAACGGCCAGTTCGGCGCATTCCGCCGCGACTTGAACTACCACATGATGTACAACCAGGGCATCGCCACGTTCGCGCTCGGCGAAATCTGCGCCATGAGCGACGACCCCGCCCTCAAGCCGCCGCTCGAAAAGGCCGTCCAGTTCATCTGCAACGCCCAGCAAATCTCAGGCTCCTGGGACTACACCGACGCCAAGACCGGCCGCTACGACACCTCCGTCACCGGCTGGCAGGTCATGGCCCTCAAGTCCGCCCAGGCCGCAGGCATTGACGTCCCCGCCCGGACCATCTTCAAGACGGCCTCCTTCATCGACGGCGTCACGCTGCCCAGCGGCGAAGTGTTCTACTCCAACCAGACCCCAGGCATCGGACGGCGCGGGCAGGGCATCGCCGCCGTCGGCATGGCCTCCGCCCAGTTCCTCGGCTTCCCCGTTGATTCGCCCCTCGCAAAACGGCAGGCCGCCATCTTCCTCGCCAACCCGCCCGAATGGTCGAGGGTCGAGCTCAAGACCGGGATGGACTCCATCTACTACTGGTACTACGCCACCATCGCACTCTTCCAGATGGGCGGCCAGCCGTGGGACCAGTGGAACAAGGAGCTGAAGAAGACCGTCCTGCTCCGCCAGCGGCGCGGCGGCTGCCTCGACGGAAGCTGGGACCCCCCCGCAAACTGGTGGGACAGGATGGGCGGACGCGTCTACGCCACCGCCCTCAACGTCCTCAACATGGAAATCTACTACCGATACCTCCCCATCTACAGCGGCGCCTCGCTCAACACCGTCGACGCACTCATCACCGTCGCCAGCGACGCCAAGACGGACAGTATCCAGGCGGTCCGCCTCCTCGGAAAGTTCGACGACCCGAAGGCCCGCGACTTCCTCCTCGGCCTGGCCAACGGCGAGAGCGGTCAACTCTCCGTCGAAGCCGCGTGCGCGCTCGCGGAGCGGAGACTGCCCGCTTCCGTCGAGCCGCTCCGCAGGCAGCTCGGGTCGCCGAACCAGTTCGTGCGCTACCGGTCCCTCCGCGCCCTTGCGCCCATGATCGGAGACGGCCTGGCCCCGGTCTTCATCGAGAGCCTGCGCGACCCCTCGCCGACCGTCGCCCGTTTCGCCGACCAGATGCTGCGGCAATACGCAAACGCCTCGTTCGGCTTCGAGACCGAGGCGCCCCAGACCGAACGCGACGCCGCAATTCAGCGATGGCGCGACTGGTGGGCCGGCCAGCAGAAGGGAATCAAGACTGCCGAGGGCGCACCGCTCTGGCTCGTCGTCAGCGTCCGCACCGACAAAGGCCTTGTCGCGTTCAGCACCGGCAAGCCGGGCCAGACCGAGGAAGGCCGCAAGTGCAACGTCTATCGGAACGACCGCTTCATCGGCCGCATCGACGTCGTCAAGGTCGACGGCGTCATCACCTTCGGCAAGATCCTCGACCAGTTCACCACCGGCGAAATCAAAGAAGGCGACGTCGTCAGACCCGGCACCTGACCACCATTCATCCCGGGCCGAAAGATGATGCGGATTGGCGTGGGCGCAGATCGCAGTCAGAACAGTCGCGCTGTCAAGCGGTTGTGGATTCTCACGGTGTCAGGCACCGTGAGACGGGCACCGTGAGACACTGGGGGGGAGTAAAAGGAGAGGAGCAGCGACGGCAAATGGAAACCGAGGCGACCATTCGCGACCGGCAGGCTGAGGCGTTCGCGAAACGATTGAACGACCCGAGATTGTTCGAGCGGGGCGGAAGCCGTGTGTACCGCGGCGAATATCTGGAAGCGATCAGCTTGCCGGTTGGCGGGATCGCCGCCGGCCCGATCCAGATCAACGGCGAAGCCCGGCGGGCCATCTGGCAGATCTTCAAGAACTTCGCCGGCGTTCCAATGCCCAACAGCTTCTTCGCCGTGCGCGCAAAGGCCGGTGACAGTTCCCCGATCCTTCGCGCTTTGCAGACCGTGGCCGAAGGGCCCCTGCCGGCGATGAAGTCCCTGACCTTCCGCGGCGAGTACCCGTTCGGCTGGTACGCGTTCGAGGACGACGCGCTACCGATCCGCGCGAGCCTGGAAGTGTTCAGCCCGTTGATCCCGCTGAATGTGAAGGACTCGGCCATTCCATGCGCCATCTTCCACTTCACCGCGGAGAACCCGGGCAAGAAGCCGGTCGAGGTCAGTTTCCTGGCCACGCAGCGGAATGCGGTTGGGGTTAGTTTCTTGGCCACGCAGCAATACGCGGTTGGGCTTGTGGGGCCAGGCCTCGGGGACAACTCGAATCGCGTGCTGCGCGAAGCCGGCGTGACATACCTGCACATGACCTCCACTCAGCCGAAAGATTCCCAATGGTCGGGCGACATGGCCCTGGCCGTTGTAGCGCCGGATGTCGCATCAACGGCGTCTTGGGATAACCTCGATGTGTTGGCCAAGGCATTCGCCGAAACGGGCGGCGTGCAAGGCCAGCAAACCGCGGGCCCCTCGCCGGCAGACAAGACCTTGGACGGCGCACTCGCCGTACCGTTCACGCTTCAGCCGGGCCAGAAGCGGACCGTTTCGTTCGTGTTAACGTGGCACTTCCCCAACGTCCCCCACACGAACACGTTTCACGTTGGCAACATGTACGCCAACTGGTGGCCCGACGCGCTTGGGGTGGCTCGCGACGTAACCAGCCGCCTTGGCGAGTTGACCCGGTTGACGCGGCTCTACCACGACACGCTCTACGACTCCAACCTCCCCTATTGGCTCCTGGACCGGATCAGTTCGCAAGTGGCCGTGCTGAACAGTCAGACCTGCCTCTGGTCGAAGAAGGGTTTCTTCTACGGCTGGGAGGGTTGCATGTCAGGTCGCGGCTGTTGCGAAGGCAACGCGACGCACGTCTGGGGGTACGCCCAGGCGCATGCCCGGCTGTGGCCGGCGATCGGACGCGCGATGCGCGAGGAAGACGCCGGCAACCTGGGGCCGGAGGGTATGTTGCCGGTGCGGTTTCGCCACCCGGGCGCGCAATGGCAGTTTCCCGCATTCGACGGGCAGTGCAGCTTCGTGATGAGCAGCTACCGCGAGCACCTATTGAGCGCCGATGGAACATGGCTTGTTCGGAATTGGCCCGGTATCAAGAAGGCCATGGACTATCTGATCATTCGCTGGGACGCCGCCAACACGCCCTCGCTATCGGTCGAACTGGCGCGCGAGGGGATTCCCGATGGAATGCTCTTCGGCCCGCAACACGGCATGGACAGCGACCAGGGGGGCACGTCGTCGTGGATGGGCAGCATGTATCTCGGAGCGCTGGCCGCCGCCGAGCAGATGGCCAGGATTGAAAACGCCCCGGCCTCGGCCGAGTTCTATCGCAAGATACGGGAAGCGGGCTCGATCAATCAGGACAAGGCGCTCTTTAACGGCGAGTACTTCATCCAGGTTCCCGATCCCACACCGTGCCGGGACTACCTGACGGGGTGCTATATCGATCAGATGCTTGGCCAGTGGTGGGCTCGGCAGATAGGCCTGGGCTGGCTCTATCCGACGGAGCACGTGCGTGCGGCGATGCAATCGCTGCTGAAGTACAACTTCCGCACCGATTTCATCGGGATCCCCCAGGCGCCGCGGAAGTTCGTTGCCGACAGCGATGCCGGCATGGTGCAAGGCACGTGGCCGCGCGGCGGGCGTCCCGAGCCGGCCAATGCCATACCGTGCACGGAAGAGGTGATGAGCGGATTCGAGTACTCGACAGCCGGTTTGATGGCCTATTGCGGCCTGCTGCGCGAGGCGTTCATGGTGGTCCACGCGGCATCGGAACGCTACGACGGCCGCTTGCGCACCGGCCTGACCGGCGGCGACCAGGCAAGCTGGGGCTACAGCGGCAATCCCTTCGGCGACGACGAGTGCGGCAAGTTCTATGCACGCACCATGAGCATCTGGTCGATGCTGCTGGCCTGCCAGGGCTGCACATACGACGGGCCCGCCGGATTGATCGGATTCGAGCCGGTCTGGAAACCGGAGGATCATGTCTCGTTCTTCACCGCCGCTGAGGGTTGGGGACTATTCAGTCAGAAACGTGACGGTGATGCCCAGCGCTCGAAGATTGAGATCCGCCACGGGCGACTGCGCGTGAAGACGCTGTTGTTGACCGCTCCCGGTCAGGAGGAGGCGCTGCGGTGTAAAGTAACGGCGGCCGGCAAACCGATACCGGCAAAAGTCGAGGTCCAGAACAGTCGCGCAACTATCCAACTCCAAGCCGAAGCTACAGTCCGGGCCGGTGAGGCGATTGAGGTGGAGCTGTTGTAGGGAAGGGACACCAATGGATTCCACGGATTTCCTCGACGTCGCGTTGGCCCTTGTGCCCGGCCTCCCGGCCGCTTTTACAGGGCCGCTGTTTTTCTCTTGCTCGGCCGACAATGATCTTCTCCGCGTCGCGTCGGAGAACGGGATGGACGTGAAACGATTCGACACGCCCCAGGCTGCCGTGGAGGCGGCCGGCGAGGGCGACGGCGTGCTCCTGCTGGCCGACGGGTATCCGGCGAAGACCACGGCGCTCGATGCCGCGCTTTTCCAGAAGGCTGCCGGGAAGCGGCTGCGGTTGTACGTGGAGTATCCATCGTTTCTGCCCGGGGTGGCGGTCGAAGCGCCGAGGGGAACGCAGTGGGAACGCGCGGTGATCGCCTCCGACGCATTTGCGCCCGCGCTGGCAAAACTGCGCATCCTGGCCATCCATGGATGCCGGTTTGTGCCGATCAAAGCCGAGAATCCGCACATCGTCATCGGGCGCGTGGCGGGATTCGATACCGCTGTGTATGGCCTGGCGAAGGAATCATTTCCGATCCTCTGCGACCTTCCGAAACGAGAGGGGGCTGGCGACGTGTTGGTGGCCGCTACCAAGCTCAGCCACTTCGTTACCGGGCGCTATGCGCCGAACGATGCCTGGCGGAGCATCTGGAACCATGTCTTCGCCTGGCTTCGGCCTGGCAAGGCGCACTCCGGGTTCAAATGGACGGCCCGCGTGCGGCCAAGTTTCAGCGCTGAGGAATCTCTGCCGGCGGACGTCGAAAAGCAAGCCCTCCGGCGGGGGATCGCCTGGTACTTCAACTCGCGCATGGTGGTCCATTCCTCGATGATGACGAAGTACAATCGGGCGGCCAACGCGCCTGATCCCCCGTCGGCCGATCCCGATCTGAACCAAGACTGGCCCTACGGTCATCGGGTCGCGCGGATGCCGGACTTGAGCACGCCGGTGGGCGACGGCTCGTTGGGAGTGATGGAGGGTTTCGACGCCAAGATTTTCCACGACGGCACCCAACCGGTGCGTTGGTGGAATCGCAACGACTGCAATGGCGAGATCGCCGGCGCGATGGCCGCCGCGGGCGTAACGCTGCAAAACCCCGCCTACCGCAAGACGGCCGGCAATATCGGCGATTGGCTCTATTTCCGGTCGAGGATGTCGCTGGGGGACCACGCCGATCCGAAACATCCCGCCTATGGACTGATCGGCTGGAACGACACTCCCCAATACTGCGGTCCCGGCACGATGGACGGCTACGCGGTCTATTACGGCGACGACAATGCGCGATCCATGATGGGCATGATGCTCGCCGCCGCAACGCTGAAGACCGACCGCTACGACGAACGGCTGTTGAAGTGCCTGCTGGCCAATCTGCGGATCAGCGGGCAACTTGGCTTCCAGCCGGATCGCGTTGACCAAGGGCCGTTGGAGAATGCCGGCTGGCAGAGTTACTTCAATGGTAAGAACACCAGTTACTCGCCGCACATGCAGGCCACCATGTGGACATGCTATCTGTGGGCCTATCGGCAGACGGGATTCGAATTGTTCCTGCAACGGGCAAGAACCGCGATTGGGATGACCATGGCCGCCTATCCCGACCGCTGGGTCTGGATGAATGGCATCCAGCAGGAGCGGGCAAAGATGCTGCTCGCGCTGGCCTGGCTCGTGCGGGTGGAGGACACGCCCGAGCACCGCGCCTGGCTGCGCAGAATGGCTGGGGACTTGCTGGCCACTCAGGATCCATGCGGGGCCATTCGCGAGGAGATCGGCCAGGCCGGCAAGGGAGGGTGTCCGCCGCCCGCCTCTAACGAGGCCTACGGCACGGCCGAGACCCCGTTGATTCAGTCCAACACCGACGCGGCCAGCGATCTCCTCTACACCTGCAACTTCGCTTTCCTCGCGCTGCACGAAGCGGCGGCCGCGACCGCAGACCCGTTCTACCGGACGGCGGAGGAAAAGCTGGCGGCATTCCTGTGCCGCATCCAGATCTGCAGTGAAACGCATCCCGAACTGGACGGCGGCTGGTTCCGCGCCTTCGACTTCAAGCGGTGGGAATACTGGGCCTCCAGCGCCGATGCCGGCTGGGGCGCCTGGTCTATCGAGAGCGGCTGGACGCAAAGCTGGATCACCTCCGTGCTGGCCCTGCGGCTGATGGACACGTCCCTTTGGGAAATGACGAAGGAAAGCGCAATCCGCACACATTTCGCCAAATTGCGTCAAGAGATGCTGCCGGATGCTCACCCTGCTCACCGTGCCTGACACCGTGAGGAAATGCAAGTGACTGGGACCGGGCGAGTTCTGACATGAGTTTTCATGCAGGACGAAGATTCTCACGGTGCGAGGCATCGTGAGACGCCGCAACGTCGTGAATGAGGTGAGCAATGACATGGAGCAAATGGCGAAGGACGGAGCAGATGGTGAAGGATTCGCGCACGCGAGTGTGGAAGTATATGGTGGCTTTCAGCCTCATCAATACGATCGGGTACTTCGGTCTGCAGGGCCTGATTCTGTTGGGGGCATTTCCGGTGGAACCAGGCGGTGCCGGCGTTGAGCTCAGGCTCGTGCCGGGCCAGGCGGCGGTTGCCGTGCCTGTCGCCGTAAAGTACGTTCACACTGTGTGGACATATGCGTTTTTCGGCAACTGTCTTGCCCTTATGCTTTTTGGCAGGATACGCTATGGCAGGTTTCCCCGGCGGGGCCGCGTATAGTCCCATCGCCTACTCGGGGGACGCCCTACTCACTTCGGCAAGTTCCCGTGCGAGCTGACATTGACGGTTACGGTCCCTGGGGTAGAATATTCTCACGGTGGCTGGCACCGTGAGACGGAATTGAGTTATCTGTGACCGAAACTCATTTCCTCAATTTCACGGCAAAATAGGAGGGACGGATATGTCAAGGGCGGCTTGGATACGCCCGGTTCTTGCCGTAGCAGGGACAATATTCCTGTTGGCTCTACTTACAGGGTGGTACCTGGGACACAAGCCACGTCGTCCGATGTTTTCTCTGGTCTGGGGCAATTCAGGCCACGGGTTCGGGAATGCCTGGGCCCCGCCCTACCCTATGACGGACAAGCAACGATCCACCAGAGCCTACTGTGATGTCGAACATAACATCGTTGTGGTCGCCTTCACAAAGGTGGGAATCCAATCAGATCCAACTAAGGCATCCTTCAGGACAGAGGGAATCGCCGCCACCGTCACTAGGGAGGATGCAAATACAATAGTCCTTCTGTGGTACGACGAGAAGCGGACATTAATGCGCACCGCGAAGATCAGAATACCACCTGGTCTTGCTGGTGCAGTAAAAGAGGCTTATCACTCGATGCCGCGAGAACAGACCATTATAGGGTTTATCACAGCCCACATGCCGGAACCCGAAGCCGAGATTTGCAGGGCCGAATACGACGCAATTCAGAGGTAGACGTTATGGATTCTCACGGTGCCAGACACCGCGAGACGATGACGAGGGTACCCGAAAACCTGGGAGGCAAGGATGACACTCGGAAGCTGGGCTGTGAACATCGTGATCCTGCTCTCGTGGGCAGGGGTGTGCGTGATTTGTGTCGTACAACTCATACAGGCCATGGTTGCGAGAAAGGCGGCGTGGTGTGGTAGAGAACGCGTGCTTATGGTAGTTGTCACGAGCCTGGTGTTCACGATGTGCCTTTTCGCCTACATGCCCGACGACTTCCCCACCACACTGGGCATACCGGAATGGTTGCTCCGTCCCGCGTGGGAGTACGGACCAGAAAGAAGGGCCTCCGGCTTCTGCGGTATGCTGCTGAGTGGCGCCATTGGATTATGCGCTGCCGTTGATGGCCTGCTTTGTGTTCTGAGGAAGTAGTCTCGCGGAGTTCCTAGGGATTCTCACGGTGCCAGGCACCGTGAGACACCGTGAGACGCCAGACCATTGGACGAACACATGCCGATCTATGGGCCGTTGAAACGGGAAGAGGTGATCTCGGTCATCGAGGGGCGCACGATCGCGCCGCGGGTGCCGGTCTACATTCACATGTGGGTGCATCCCGGCGAGTTCGGCGACCGGCAGCCGGCCGTCCTTGACATCCTCGCCCGCTACCCGGCCGACCTCCAGATGATCGCCGTCAACATGCCGCCGATGTTCCGCAAGCAGAACCCTTCGCACCCCGACTACTCGTGGCTGCCGTGGGAGCAGGGGCCGGTGCAGGGACAACAGGTCGGCCTCGACGCTCAGGCGGGCCTGCCCACCTGGGACCGGCTCGACGAGGTCGTGCAGCAGTTCCCGAAGGCCGACTTCGGCGGCCTGTGGGACTATGCCGGCGAGAAGCCCGACGGGCGCTACCGGATGGCACACTGGTGGTTCTGCCTGTTCGAGCGGCACTGGTCGCTGCGCGGGATGACGAACGCGCTGATGGATTACTACACGAACCCGGACGAGGTGCACCGCCTGTTCCGGACGCTTACGGACTTCTACTGCGCCGTGATTGAGCGGGCGGCGACCGAGCAGGAGTGCGACGGCGTCCTGACTTCGGATGACCTCGGGACGCAGACGGGCGAGTTCTTCTCGCCGGCGATCTTCCGCGAGTTCTACAAGCCGTACTACCGCGAGATCATCGCGGCCGCGCACAAGCACCGGATGCATCTCTGGATGCACGCGTGCGGGAACGTCAGGCAGTTCATCCCGGAGTGGATCGACATCGGCCTGGACGTGCTGCATCCGATCCAGAAGCACACGATGGACGAGAAGGACATCGCGGCGAGGTACGGGGACAAGCTGACGATTTTCACCGGGCTCGATGTGCAGCAGGTCATCCCGTGGGGCACGCCGGAGGAGGTCCGCCGCGAGGTCAGGTTCCTGATCGACACATACTGGCGCCCCGGCGAGGGCCGCTGCATGGTCACCGCCGGGAACGGCATCAACGGCGACTGCGCGGTCGCGAGCCTCGAAGCCTTCTACGACGAGTCATTCCGGTACGGCACCGAAGTTGCCGCGCGCAAGCGAGGAGGGAAGAAGTGACACCACGCGAAGCCGTCCTCAACGTGATCCGTCACAGCGAGGTCCGGCCGGTGCCGTACACGCTGCCCTTCGACGGCGACGTTGCGGACGCGATCGAGAAGCGCTACGGGAGCGCCGAATGGCGCGGGCGCATCGCGGCCAAATGGACGCGAGCGGGTTGCTCGACACGCGAAGTTGGGGTAGAATGCTTGAGAGTAAGGACTGGCGGC
The DNA here is from genome assembly GCA_964466285.1 of uncultured Planctomycetota bacterium. Lineage (GTDB taxonomy): Bacteria > Planctomycetota > PUPC01 > PUPC01 > PUPC01 > CAYXNI01. Next base: position 21,693 of record CAYXNI010000005.1, read on the forward strand.
GCGAGCGGCGCAGGTTGTCGCG
>CAYXNI010000006.1:0-15511 GCA_964466285.1 uncultured Planctomycetota bacterium
CTCGCTCTCGAGGAGACCCTCGGGGATGGCCACGCAGTTCAGCTTAACAAACGGCTTGTCCTTGCGGGCCGAATGGCAGTGGATGGCCTGCGCGACCAGCTCCTTGCCAGTGCCGCTCTCGCCGCAGATGAGCGCCGTCACGTCGGTCTGAACGACCTTCTGGATCAGCTCGTAGACCTGCTGCATAGAGCTGCTGGCGCCCACAATGTGGTCGAAGGAATACTCGCGGCGGAGCCGCTCCTCCAGCTTGCGGACGTCCCGCTGCAGGTGGCGCTTCTCGATCGCCCGGCTGATCACGATGTTCATCTCTTCGATCTTGAAGGGCTTCGTAAAGAAGTCGTACGCCCCCGCCCGCACGGCCTCCATGGCAAGCTGCTTCGTGCCGAACGCCGTCATCACCAGGATGACGGCTTGCGGGTCGTGCTGCCGCAGGAGCGGGATGGCCTCGATGCCCGTCATCCCCGGCAGCTTGACGTCCAGCATCACGAGGTCGAACGGCCGCTTCTTGAACGTGTCGATCGCCGTCTCGGCGTCGCCCGCGGTCACCGCCTCGTAGCCGCGCTTGGTGATCGCTTCCTCAAGGAAGAAGCGCATGTTCTCGTCATCTTCGACCACCAGTACCTTCTCAGGCATCGCCAGACCCTTTCCTCTTACACCGCCGTCGCCGCCGCTACGGCCGCGAGCGGCAGCAAGATGGTAAACGTCGTTCCCGAATCCGGCTCGCTCTGGACGTCGATCTGGCCGGAATGGGCCGAAATAATCTGGTTGGCGATCGGCAGGCCCAGGCCGGCACCGCCGGACTTCGTCGTGAAGAACGGCGTGAACAATTTCCCCCGGTCCTCGGGCCGCACGTAGGACCCCGTGTTCGTGACGCGGATTGCCGCCTGACCGGGCTTGCCTGCACGCTTCGGCGGTTCCTCACGAACCGACACCGTGATCGTCCCGCCCTCAGGCGTCGCCTGGAACGCGTTGCTCACGATATTGACCACCGCCCGCGTCAGCGTCTCACGGTCGGCCATCACCGTCGCAGCTGTCTCGTAGTCCTCTAGCACGGTGACGGACCGGCCGCGGTGCTCGAACGCGCAGAGTTGCACGCATTCACGCACGATATCGCGCAGGCCGTGCGGCTCCAGTGCGCTGACCAGCGGCTGCGAGAAATCCAGCAGGTTCTCCACCAGCGTATTGAGCTGGCTGATAGTCCGCAGGATCGTGTCCGTGTACCGCAGCCGGGGATCATCCGGCGCGAAATCCTCCCGGATCAGCTCGACGAGCCCGGAGAGCGAGCCGAGCGGATTGCGGATCTCGTGGGCCATGCCCGCCGCCAGCCGGCCCAGCGAAGCCAGCTGGTCGGTCCGCTGAACCTGCTCCCGGATGCGCTTCAACTCGGCCAGGTCCTTGAAGGTCAGCACCACGCCGCGGGGCCGGCCGTCCTCGCCCCGAAGCACCGTCAGCGTCACCCCCAGCGCCACCGTGCTGCCGTCCGGTCCGGCCGCATTCACCTCCACCGACGAGTACGTCTGCCGCGCGGCCAGCGCCGAGCGGATCATCTCGCGAAGCAGCCTGTTCACCGGCAGGCTGGGGAAAACAGCCTCGTAGCCGCGGCCGACCGCGTGCAGCGCGTCGCAGCCCAGCGTCTTCTGCGCGACGGCGTTGAAGCTGGTGACCGTGCCACCAGAGCTGATCGTCATCACGCCACCTTCCATGCTGTTGATGATCCGGCTGAGGAGCTTCCCCTCGTCGCCCGGCCCGGGATCCCCGGGAACCTCCACGCCGTCCGTCACGACGCTGAGCGGACGCCGTCGGATGGTCCGCCCGACCACGATCACCCCGCCCGCCGCGCCCACCGCCGTCGCCGTGATGGCCAGGACCACCCGGACCGCCGCCTGGCCCTCGGCCGGGAAACAGATGAGCAGCAACACCCAGCCTGCCGCCCCAGTCACGAGGGCGAGCATCAGTGTGGCCAACGACATCAGCACCCGCAAGTCGCGCACGTGAAACTGTCTAGGTGGCTTCGCGTTCATAGTCCCCTCAAAGTTGTGGATGGTGGAGTTCGCTTCCGTCGCGTCCGGGCCTATTCCGTCATGCCGTAAAGCAGGACATTGGTGAGCACCTGCTCGGCGCTCTCCAGTTCCATCCCGCGGCACATCGCACACGGAAAGCCCTCGAACGCACAGCCCACGTCATACGGGCTGTACACCAATACCGCCCGGCCGTCGAGCACGACCGCCTCCAGACGAGGCATGTCCCTCTCGCCGTCGGGCAGTTCCTTCTTCAGTATCGGGCGATACTGAACGATGTTTATGGTGTATTTCATCCGGAAGACCTTGTGGTCCGGCGGCAGTCGCTCGAGGTTCTTGTCCGGGAAGATTCGCTTCACCAGTGCGCGGAACGCCCGGTCGAATTTATCGCGCCCGCAGCACGCGTCCGCGAACATGAACCCGCCCCGCTGAAAGTACTCGCGCAAAGCCTTCACCTGGGCGTCGGTATATGTGAACTCATTGTGGCCGGTCATATAGAGAAACGGGTACTTGTACAGCTCCGGGTCGGTGGGGTCGAGGTCGACGCGCTTCAGGTTCACCCGCGCCCCGGTGTTCTTGGCATAGAGGAAGAGCATCGACCGTGCCGCACTCGGGTCAGGATCCCAATCGCCGTCGTGCTTGAGCTGGGCGAAGACCAGCGCTCCCCGCGCCACGCGCCCGTCGTCCTTCACGTCACGTTTCACAATCTCAGCCTGGACCTCGTCCAGCTTCTCCTTGAGCGGCCGGTAGCCCACCGCGTACGCGGCCACGTTAACGCCCAGCCGCATGGCAGTGACCTCGTCAACCTGCACCGGCCAGACGTGGCCGTGCGTGTTGCCGTCCCAAGCGCAGGAGAGGTCCCTCTTCGAGTAGAACACCGCCGTCCGGCAGCCCGTCGTTATGCCTTCCCACACCATGTGATTCTTGACGGCAATCTTGTGCGGGACCTGGTAGACCGGATGACCCTCGGGAATCTCGGCCAGCGGGACCGTCGGAAATATCAGGGCCATCTCCGCCCGGAACGACTTGTCGAAGATCTCGTTGCCGCAGCAGGCGTCCGCCACGACGGTGCCGCCGCGTTCGCAGAACTCCCGGACCTTCGCACGCTCCGGCTCGGTGAACGCCAGCTTGCCGTGGCCGGTGATGTACAGAATCGGGGCCTCCAGCCAGCCCTCCACCTTGTCCTCCAGCCGGACCGTCTGCCACGTGCACTTGAGGTCAAGGTCTTGCGACGCCCGCCGGGTGAGGTCTTCCGTATCGAAGTAATCCGTGTTCCACCCCGGCCCGTACTCGAGCTTCTGTATCAGGATGCGCGAGCTCGCCTTGCCCAGGAAGAGCAGGTTGAAGATCGTGTCGAGGTCGCCCATGTTGAACCCGAACTGCCCGCCCGCGCCCCAGGACCCGTTCGCGGGCTGAGTGTTGACCAGGTGCTCCGCGCCCTCGGCGTACCAGTCGTGCACCCCGATATGCTTCTGGCCGGAAAAGGCACAGACCCGTTCGAGCGTATACAGGTAATAGCCCACGTAGCTGCGGCCGCGTCCGGGGTTGTCCTTGACGCTGAAGTGAGTGGCCATCCAGTTGAGCCCGGCCGCGAGGCGCTTGTTCTCCTCGTATTCCCCGCACTTCTCCGCCCGCTGATGCAGCCTCATCCCGCAGATGTACAGGCTCCCCAGCCCGGCCGCGCTCATGCTGCCATAGGTCCCCTGGTTCGGCAGGGTGTACCCCCATCCGCCATCCGCGCCCTGAGTGTCGAGCAGATATTTCTCCGCCGCCTTCCAGGTCGCCTCAGGGATCGGGACCCCCGCGTCGTCCGCCGCCCGCAGCCCAAGGAGGGCGAACTGCGTGCACGAATGATCCGACTGCTGATTCCCCCGGGCCCCGGCCTTGCCCTGAGACTCGTACCGCCACCCGCCGTCCTGATTCTGCGCCTCGATCAGCCAGTTGGCGCACTTCTCGATCGTCGCCTTGTACTTCTTCGCGTCCACCGCGGCGAGCGCAGCCGCCACGCAGCCCACGTGATACGTGTTCGGCGTCCAGTTCGCCGGGTTCGCGCACAGCTCTGCGCCCCGAACCACGTCAGGGTCGGCCGGCGGCACGCCGCAATGAAGCATCGCCAGGACGGCCAGCGCGTTCATGCCGATTCCATGACCCCCCTTGCTCCTGAACAGGTTCGTCCCCCGCAAATACCGCACGCCCTTCTCGATCGCGTTCTTCACCTGCTCCGACGAAACCTCCCCGCGCACCGCGCGCGGCCACGCAACAGCCGCATACAGAGCCACAAGCAGAGCCAGAACGATCTTGAGAAAACTTCTCATACAGACATATACCCCCGAAGCCGGAAATACCTTCAATCAGTCTAGCACCCGTCAGGGGCTCATGTCAAACGCCCCCCGACCAGCACAATCGGCGGTCCCGTCACAGGGAGTAACGCGTATCGGAGCCCGACGCCGATGGCAGGAGCGGTCCCCACAACCGCCGCTGCGCGTGCGCCCGCGCTGCCACAACGCTCACCCGGTCCAGAGCGCGGCACGGGCTCATTTATCCTTGCATGCTTCATACCGTCTGGTATGATTGCGGCGTACAGGTTACAGCCGCGTATGGAGAAACACAAAAGTGGCACATATCGGACGGCCACGCGTGCGGCGGGAGATCCAGGAACTCTCGCTCCTTTATGAGATCAGCCAGACGCTTGACCAGAGCATGGACCTGCGGACGCTGGTCGGACCCATCCTCACGTCCATGGCCCGGCACATGGGCATGCCCCGCGGCACGCTCACGCTCCTGAACCGCGACACGGGCGAGATCTCCATCGAAGCGGCCTACGGCCTGTCCGAGAGCCAGCGCGAACGCGGCCGCTACAAGCTCGGCGAAGGCGTCACCGGCAAGGTCGTCCAGACCGGGGCCCCCGCCGTCGTCCCGCGCATCTCGCAGGAACCCCTCTTCCTCAACCGCACCGGCGCACGCAAGAAACTCCGCAAGCAGGACATCTCCTTCATCTGTGTCCCGATCAAGCTCGGCAAGGAAGTCATCGGCACACTGAGCGCCGACCGCCTCTTCACCGACGAGAGCGTCTCGTTCCAGGAAGACGTCCGGCTCCTCTCAATCATCGCGGCGATGATCGCGCAGGCCGTGCGCCTGCGCCAGTCCATCCAGGAGGAACGCGAGCGGCTACTCGAAGAGAACGTCCGGCTCCAAGAGGAGCTGAAGGACCGTTTCCGCCCCTCGAACATCATCGGCAACTCGAAGCCGATGCGGGCGGTGTACGACCTGATCGCCCAGGTCTCGAAGAGCGACACCACCGTGCTGATCCGGGGCGAGAGCGGCGTCGGCAAGGAGCTCGTCGCACACGCCGTCCACTACAACAGCCCGCGCGCCGGCAAACCGTTCATCAAGGTCAGCTGCGCCGCACTGCCCGAAACCATCCTCGAAAGCGAACTGTTCGGCCACGAGCGAGGCTCCTTCACCGGCGCCATCGCCCAGCGCAAAGGCCGCTTCGAACTCGCACACCGCGGCACCATCTTCCTCGACGAGATCGGCGACCTCTCCCCCACCACCCAGATCAAGCTCCTCCGCGTCCTCCAGGAGCGCGAATTCGAGCGCGTCGGCGGCACCGCACCCATCAAGACCGACGTCCGCATCATCGCTGCCACCAACCGCGACCTCGAACACCTCATCACCGAACAAAAGTTCCGGACCGACCTCTACTATCGTCTCAACGTCTTCCCCATCCATATCCCCCCGCTGCGGGAGCGGAAGACCGACATCCTCCTCCTGGCCGACCACTTCGTCGAAAAGTACAGCAAGGCCAACCAGAAAGCCATCCGCCGCATCTCCACCCCAGCCATCGACATGATGATGAACTACCACTGGCCCGGCAACGTCCGCGAACTCGAAAACTGCATCGAGCGCGCCGTGCTCCTCAGCAACGACGACGTCATCCACGGCCACCACCTGCCCCCCACTCTTCAGACCGCCGAGGCCAGCGGAACCGCCCACAAGGGCACACTGCAGGAAAGCCTCGACAACCTGGAGCGCGAGCTGCTCCTCGACGCGCTCAAGTCGTCGCGCGGGAACATGGCCAAGGCCGCCCGCGAACTCTGCATCAGCGAACGGCTCATGGGCCTGCGCGTCAACAAGCACGGCATCGACCCGAGCCGCTATCGCTCGAAGCGATAGCGCAACAAACGATTCCCACAATTCTGTAATAGTCCCCGACTTAATCCAACCTGCGGGTAGTATTCCTGCGGGCCCGAATAGCTCGCAATGTTCGTAAGCTCTGTATAGGAGGCCTCTTACGAGTTTCGATGTCCGGCGGCACGGGAATTGCTAGTACCTGCAGCTTGAGTGATGTCTCAACGCGGCGGCGGGGCGATCCCGGTCGCGTTCAGAAGATGAAATATAGCCTGACCCAACAGGGCACGAGCGTTGTGTTTTTCGTCTCCGAACGTTATGACTGAGGGCAAGACAATGGACGCGACAAGTTATGTGAACGCGGTACTGGAGCAGGTTGAGCGTCGTGACATGGGCCAGCCGGAGTTCCTGCAGGCGGTCACGGAAGTGCTTCACTCATTGGTCCCGGTGTTCTCCAAGCACCCAAAATACCAAAAAAACAGGATCCTCGAGCGAATCACCGAACCCGAACGACAGCTCATCTTCCGTGTCGCGTGGCAGGACGACAAGGGCGACGTGTGCGTCAACCGGGGCTTTCGCGTCCAGTTCAACAGCGCCATCGGCCCGTACAAGGGCGGTCTCCGCTTCCACCCCTCCGTGAACCTCAGCATCATCAAGTTCCTCGGCTTCGAGCAGATTTTGAAGAACTCGCTCACGGGCCTTGCCATGGGCGGAGGCAAGGGCGGCAGCGACTTCGACCCCAAGGGAAAGTCGGACAGCGAAGTCATGCGGTTCTGCCAGAGCTTCATGACCGAACTCCAGCGGCACATCGGGGCTGACACCGACGTCCCCGCCGGCGACATCGGAGTGGGCGGGCGCGAGATCGGCTACATGTTCGGCCAGTACCGCCGGCTCCGCAACCTGTTCGAAGGCGTCCTCACCGGCAAGGGCCTCAAGTGGGGCGGCAGCCTCGTCCGAACCGAGGCCACCGGCTACGCCCTCGTCTATTTCGTCGACGAGATGCTCAAAGGCGCCGGCAAGAGCCTCGACGGCAAGCGGGTCATCGTCTCAGGCTCCGGAAACGTCGCTCTCTACGCCTGCAAGAAGGCCCAGGACCTCGGCGCCACCGTGATCGCCATGTCCGACAGCGATGGATACGTCCACGCGCCCAACGGCATCAACTTCGACACGATGCGCCAGCTCAAGGAAGCCCAACGCGAGCGCATCCGGCAGTACGTGAAGACGCATCCGGATGCCACGTACCACGAGGGATGCAGCGGGATCTGGAGCCTGCCGGCCGAGGTCGCCCTGCCCTCCGCCACGCAGAACGAGCTGGACGGCAACGCCGCCGCCAAGCTGGCCAAGAACGGCTGCATCGCCGTTGCCGAAGGCGCCAACATGCCCTCCACCCCCGAAGCCGTCAACGTGTTCCGCGCGAAGGGCATCCTCTTCGGACCTGGCAAGGCCGCCAACGCCGGCGGCGTCGCCTGTTCGGGCCTCGAGATGAGCCAGAACAGCGTCCGCCTGCCGTGGACCTTCGAAGAGACCGACGCAAAACTGAAAGTGATCATGCAGGCGATCTACCAGAACGCCAGCGAGGCGGCTGAAGAGTACGGCAGCCCAGGCGATCTCGCCGTGGGCGCAAACATCGCCGGCTTCATCAAGGTGGCCGACGCCATGCTTGACCAAGGGGTCCTGTAGCACCGGCCGACGTTCGCCGCGAATTCGGCCTCGAAGCTGTCCCAAGCCGCCGGACCAAACGAACATCCCGGTTCAGTCTCGGGCAGGCAAAAGGTCCACGAGGCCGGCCCATGCGTCGGACGGCTCCGCCCGTCGAGGCGCGGGGTGTCCCCGCTGTTCGGCTGCCCCTCTCGCGGGCGGGCGCTCCGGCCCACGGGCCCGAAGCGGCGGGCACCGGCCGGCGATTTTGCACTTCGCGAATTGAATCCGAGAACATCGTCGGCGAATGCCGGTGTTGAACCCTGATCGGCTGGCGGCGAAGAAGTGCCGGCAAGGGGACAGGGCTCCGCCTGACTCGAACTTGCACCACGTTGCCCCGTCCGCTACAATCAATCGCGACAGGCCCTTGTCGAGCAACCCGGTGCGACTGGCGAAGAGGACAACGTGAAATACAAGCCACTATACATCGCCGCCACCGGCCAGCACATGGGCAAGACCACCACCGCCCTCGGCCTCGTCCGCTGCTTGCAAGACCAGGGAATCCACGCGGGCTTCATGAAACCGGTCGGTCAGAGCTACGTGATCGTCGACGGCGAAAAAGTGGACGAAGACGCCGTCCTCATCCGCGACACGTTCGGCTACCGCGACCGCCTCAAGGACATGAGCCCCATCGCCGTCGAACGGGGCTTCACCGAGACACATATTCTCGCGCGGGACAGCGACAAGCTCCGGAACCTGATCCGAACCTGTTACGAGAAGCTCATCGCGGACAAGGACGCAATGGTGATCGAGGGAACCGGCCACGCCGGCGTCGGCTCCTGCTTCGGGCTCTCCAACGCAGACGTGGCCCGGGCACTCGGCTGCTCCGCACTCATCGTGTCCGGCGGCGGAATCGGCCGCCCGATCGATGAGATCGCGCTCAGCGCCAACCTGTTCGAGGTGCGCGGCGTCCGGACCCTCGGCGCCGTCCTGAACAAGATACTCCCCGACAAGTACGACAAGATCAAGCGTGTCGTCGCGGCCGGCCTCGAAAACATGCACATGCGACTCCTGGGCGCGGCCCCCTACGTCGAAAAGCTGACGTATCCGACACTGTCCCAGTTAGTCCATTCCCTCGGGCTCCAGGTCCTGGCGGGCGAGGAGGCGCTGAACGAGCGCGTCGAGCACACCATCGTGGCCGCGATGGAGCCCGAGCACATGGCAAAGTACCTGCGCGACCACACACTGGTCATCACTCCAGGCGACCGGTTGGACAATATCGAAGTATGCGTCCGCCAGCACCGCCGCAACGCCTCGCCCCACCTCGCCGGGTTCGTCCTCACCGGCGAACTCATCCCCCCGCAGCCCTTGCTGGACCGCCTGCGAGAGTCCGGCCTGACCGTCCTGCTCAGCAAGGACGACACCTACACCGTGTCAACCAACATCCGCGAACTGGTCTTCAAGATCGAAGCAAGCGACGTCGACAAGATCGAGGCCGCTCAGGAGATGGTCCGCACCCGCGTAGACGTGGATTACGTCATCGGCTGTCTCAAGACCTGATCCGCCGCGCTACCCCCGTGCGAACTTCCTCACCGCCGCGTGCCGAACGCCCGCTCAAAGAGCCGCGTGACCCGGACCTCGTACTCGTCCGGGCGTGCATAGATGGCTCCCGTGTGGCCCGCCTCGTCGACCAGCCACAACTCCTTCGGCTCTGCCGCCCGTTCCGCCAGCTCGCGGCCCATCTCGCAGGGCACCGTCCGGTCGGCGGCGCCGTGAATGATCAGGACCGGCCGGGGCGACAGCTCGGCGATGTAATCCGCCGGATCCAGCCCCCGCCGGATGAGCAGGCGCGAGAGCGGCCACGACACAAGGTACGTGAGCGGATTCCGCCGCAGCACGTACGCCGCCTCGTCACGATACGAGCTGAACGCGCTCTCGACGACCAGGCCCTTGACCCGCTTGTCACGGGCCGCAGCCACCACGGCGACCGCCCCGCCGAGCGACTGACCGAAGAGTCCCACCCGCTTGGCGTCCACGTCCGCCCGGCCCATAACGTAGGCAAGCGCGGCGCACGCATCGTCGACCGTCCCCTGCCGCGAGACCCGTCCCTCAGACCGCCCGTACCCCCGGTAATCAAACACGAACAGATTATACCCGCGGCCCGGCAGAAACTTCGCGAACTGCCAGTGAGCCGTCATGTTCTGAGCGTTGCCGTGGCAGTGGACAACGGTCCCCTTCGCCCCGCCCACCGCCGGAATGAACCAGCCGGTCAGGCGGGTCCCATCCCCGCTCGTGAACTCAACCTGCTCAAAAGCAAGGCCGTGCTCGGCGGGAGTGGAATACACGGCTCCGGTGGGATAGTAAAACAGGTGTTCGGCGCACCCCATCACCGCAACGATCGCCAGCATCACCATCAGCACAAGAACGGTGACCGCCGCCGTGCGTACCGCCCGGTAGAACAGACGCGCGGACGGCTTACACTCGCTTAGCACACTTGACAAGGAACGCCTCGATGAGCCTCCGGTCGTCCACGCTCACGTTCTTGAGAGAAATGTAGCAGCAACTGCTGTCCGACCTCAGCGTCTCCGTATCCTCCACCACGCCGACGAATTTCCGAGTCCCTTCGGGCGGCGGCATGAGGATCTCCACCTTCAGAGTGCTCTTGATCTTGGGCGCCTTGACCACGTTCAAATCCATATCCGACAGGCCGAGCCGCTCGCAGAAACCGACTTTCGGCCGCGAGAAAAACGCCCCCGTCTTGTAACGGACCTGCACCGGATGCTCGAGCCGCACGATCGGGCCTTTTAACTTCTCGTGCCGTTCGGACGCAATAGCGTGCGTCAGCTTCTCCACCACCCGGTGCTGCCGGAACGGCTGCTTGATCGCCTCCACCGCACCGTGCGAATACGCCGCCATCAGGAGATGGGTCGATTGCACGTCATAAGACACCACCACCTTCGCGGTGCGGTGCTTCTTCCGGAGCGCATCGAGCGCCGCCGCCGCACCCAGCTTCCCCGACACCACCCGAAGGACAATGAGATGCGGATGAACCTTGTCGTAAAGAGCGAGTGCTTCCCCGTTCGTGTTGACGAAGTCGCAGACCTCAAAGGCAGACCCACGAATTGCAGCCTTGAACTCGTCCCGCTGCTGCCCGTCCGGCTCTACGACAATAATCTTGGCAGCCATGTTCCCCTGGTCCTGATCATGAGGGGCGGTCGATGAACCACTCTGATACTACCATAGCCACGCTGCAATTTCAACCTTGGAATTCGCCGTGGGAAGATGTGCAACAATGTACAGCGGCGCAGACACCGGCGAAAGGGCATTGTGTCGGCGATCGGCACGGTCGCAAGAGAGAGCAGGTGTTCGCCTGTGCGCACAGGCGAACACCTGTCCGAAAGCCACACCCGCAGCCAACCTCGCCCCAACCCGGCGCTTCAGCGCCAGCGTCGCGCGTCACAGCCCGACCCGCCGCAGCCGCAATGCGTTTCCCACGACCGACACCGAGCTGAAGCTCATCGCCGCCGCGGCGATCATCGGACTGAGCAGAATCCCGAAGAACGGATACAGCACACCCGCGGCGATCGGGATGCCGACGGAGTTGTAGACAAAGGCAAAGAAAAGGTTCTGCTTGATGTTCCGCATGGCCGCCCGGCTGAGCCGCCGCGCCCGGACGATGCCGCGCAGGTCGCCCTTCACCAGCGTGATGCCCGCGCTCTCCATCGCCACGTCGGTCCCCGTCCCCATCGCAATCCCCACGTGGGCCTGGGCCAGCGCCGGCGCGTCGTTGATGCCGTCGCCCGCCATCGCCACCATATGCCCGGACTCCTGGAACTGCCTGACCACATCGACCTTCCTGTCCGGCAGCACCCCGGCAATGACCTCATCGATCCCGAGCCGCCTCGCAACGGCCTCGGCCGTTGTCCGGCTGTCGCCCGTGACCATCACGATCCGAATCCCCTGCTCGTGAAGCTCCCGGACCGCGTCGGGCGTCGTCCGCTTAATCGGGTCCGCGACGCCCAGCAATCCCGCGGCCCGCCCGTCCACCGCGACAAACATCACGGTCTGCCCGTCGGCCCGCAATTCCTCCGCCTTCCCCTGAAGCCTGGCCGTGTCGATCCCCAGTTCATCGAACATCTGGCGGCTGCCGAGCGCGACCGTGCGGCCGTCGACTCTGCCCGTGACGCCCTTGCCCGTCATCGACTTGAACGACTCCGCGCCCGCCAGCGCGGCCGCCCGCTCCTGCGCGCCCGCGACGACCGCACCCGCCAGCGGATGCTCGCTGCCCCGCTCCAGGCTAGCCGCCAGACGCAGCAGACGGACATCATCCCAGTCCGGCTCCGCCGCCACCGTCACCAGCCGCGGTTTCCCTTCTGTCAGCGTGCCGGTTTTGTCGATCACGAGCGTGTCGATCCGGCGCATCACCTCGATCGCCTCGGCGTTCCTGAACAGGACCCCGGCAGTCGCCCCCTTTCCGGCCGCCACCATGATGGACATCGGCGTGGCCAGTCCGAGCGCGCACGGACAGGCGATGATCAGCACCGCCACCGCGTTCACCAGCGCGTACGCCAGCCGCGGCTCCGGCCCAAGCAGCGCCCAGGCCACGAAGGTAATCGCCGCGATCCCCACCACCGCCGGAACGAAGTACCCGGCCACCACGTCGGCGAGCCGCTGGATCGGCGCTCGGCTCCGCTGCGCCTCCGCCACCATCCGCACGATCTGCGCGAGAAGCGTCTCCGACCCGACCCGCTCCGCCCGCATCACGAGCGACCCGGTCCCGTTCACCGTACCGCCGATCACCCGGCCGTCCGGCCCCTTCTCCACAGGGATCGGCTCGCCCGTGACCATCGATTCGTCGAGCGAGCTTCTCCCCTCGACCACCACGCCGTCGGCCGGCACCTTCTCGCCCGGCCGCACGCGCAGCCGGTCCCCGGCCTGAACCTGGTCAAGCGGAATGTCCTCCTCGCGGCCGTCCTCGCCGACCCGGCGGGCGGTCTTCGGCGCAAGGCCGAGCAACGCCCTGATCGCCGCTCCCGTCCGGCTCCGCGCCTTCAGTTCGAGCACCTGCCCCAGGAGCACCAGCGTGACGATCACGGCCGCCGCCTCGAAGTACACGCCCACGTGCCCGGACTCCGTGCGGAACGACGCCGGGAAAATCCCCGGCACCACCGCCGCGGCCACGCTGTACGCATAGGCGATCCCCGTGCCGAACCCGATCAGCGTAAACATGTTCAGGCTGCGCGCCGCCAGCGACGCCCACGCCCGCTCAAAGAACGGCCACCCGCCCCAAAGCACCACCGGCGTCGCCAACACCAACTGAACCCACGCGAGCACGTCCATCGGCACGGCCTTCTGAAGCGGCCGACCAGGCAGCATGTCCGACATCGCAATCGCGAACACCGGAACCGTCAGCGCCAGGCTGACCCGGAACCGCCGCCCCATGTCGGCCAACTCCGGGCTCTCCTCCTCCTCGGCCGAGACTGCCCGCGCCTCGAGCGCCATCCCGCACTTCGGGCACGCGCCGGGAGCGTCCTCCACCACCTCCGGATGCATCGGACAGGTATACTCGCGGATCAGGCCGGCTTCCGCTTCCTCCTCGCGCTCCTCGGCCTCAGGCGCACCCTTCTCTTCCAGAAACTTCAGCGGGTTCTCAGCAAACCTGTCCCGGCAGCCCGCGCAGCAGAAGTAGTATGTATGCCCCTCGAACGCAAAAGAATGCCCTGCCTCGCCCGGGTCCACCGTCATCCCGCAGACCGGATCGGTCGCGCCGCCCTGCACTTCCTCGTCCGCCTTCATCAGCGCCTCACTTCGAGGGATTTGCGATGTGCCCGGTTCGCGAAGAAACGCCCGCAATTCGTAGGGGCACGGCATGCCGTGCCCCTGCATGATGTTGTATGCCTGGCGCGGGAAGGAGGCCACATCGCATCAAATCCCTCACTTCCTCACCAGCACGACCCGCGCCGGAGCGCCGTCCGCGCCCGCAAGCTTCAGCGGCAGGCATATCAGGTCATACTTCCCCGCGGGGACTTTCGACAAGTTGATGCCCTCGATGACCACCATGCGCGCCCCAAGCAGCAGGCGGTGCACCTCGCCGTCGCCGACCGACATCGCGTCGATCCCCACAACCCGCACACCGTGCCTGCGCAGCGCCCGGGCGACCTCGGCCGACAGCGCCACATAGTCCGAGTGGAACTTGCCGTCGCCCATCCGCTTCGAGTTCCGCGTCTTGAACAGCACGCGCCTGACCTTTGCGAAGTCCACCTTCGCGATGTCGGAGACGCGAACGAAGTCCTTCGACTTCACCTGAACCACCGTGGCCGGCCCGATCAGCTCCTTCAGCGGAACGTCGTCCATCGTCCCCTTCAGGCCGAAATGGCTGGGGCTGTCCACGTGCGAGCCCGTGTGCGTTCCGAGCTCCACCTTAAGCACGTTCGAGTGATCGCCGCGCGAGATCGCCTTGAACGCCGTGAGCCGGACGGCCGGGTCCGTCGGCCACGTGACCATGTCCTCCGCGATTGGCACGCTGACGTCATAGTATCTCATCGTATCTCATCCCTCTTCCCCTTTCGGCTTCTGCTCCTCCTCGCGGACGAAGTCCCGCAGTTCCTCCGTCGGGATATTCTTCCGTTTGTCCTTGTGCTTGGCGGAGTCCACGGAGACAGGCTTTTTCCTGGAAGGCATGTCAAGGCTTTCTATCCGCAGATGACGCAGATGAGCGCAGATGGGAAGAGAAGATACTTGACGGAGTCCACGGAGACGGGCTTTTTCCTGGAAGGCATGTCAAGGCTTTCCATCCGCAGATGACGCAGATGAGCGCAGATGGGAAGAGAAGATACTTGACGGAGTCCACGGAGACGGGCTTTTTCCTGGAAGGCATGTCAAGACTTTCTATCCACAGATGACGCAGATGAGCGCAGATGGGAAGAGAAGATAAGGCGCTTGTATTCGAGGCGCCGGGCGCCGAAGTTCAATAGAAGGCCGCGGGTGAGGCCGGATGCCTTCAGATAATTGATGACCTGAGCGTCCTCGACACCTGTAAGTCGCTGGAGCGCCTTCAACTCGACGATAATGTCCCCGAAGCAGACGAAGTCGGGCTTGTAGAAGCAGGGGAGCCGTTCGGCCTTGTAGTGGACGGGCAGTTCGCACTCGCGGCGGAAGGGGATGCCTCGCGCGGCGAGTTCGACGGCCAGCGCTTCCTGATACACCGCCTCAAGGAACCCGTGGCCGAGTTGCGCGTGGACTTCCATTGCCGCGCCGATGACGGCGTACGTCTGCGGGTCCTTCTTATCTGCGCTCATCTGCGTCATCTGTGGATGGTCTCTCTGCGTGCGTTCCTTGCATCCGTCATTACCTGGTCCATTACCTGGATAAGCAGGTAATACCTACTTGCCTGTCTTCCGCCACTGCGCCGCGGGACCGAGTCCGAGGCATTTGACGGTTCCTGAGTTCCGGGGGCGCAATGCTTAACTCCGCACAAGAGAACCCGGGACAACCACCGCGTCTCCCAGATTCCTTTCTCGGCTCGTCATGGGCCTCAGCAGCCCGATCCGGACGCCAGGAGCATTATACCGCGCCATGTGGATGCGGAAAGCAGAATCCACCGGCCGTGCGGATCAGGACTGGCCGGCAGGACCGAAATTCGCCGCGAACGCATAACAGATGCCCCACGAGCGAGTCATGCCCCGACGGTGCGATAGGCATACCGTCGGCACACCGTCAGGCAG